>JBCCZL010000207.1:0-14761 GCA_039187775.1 Myxococcota bacterium | reverse complement strand
GGGAGCCTTCCGATCTGGGCAGCCCGAGGCCGCCGGTTCCCGCCCCAGCTTGAACGTCTCGCTGTACCGGGGCGGAGAGTGCGTGTTCTACGCGCTGCAGGAATATCCCGCGGCCGATGCGGAGTGGCTTTCGGAGAACGAGTTCCGCTTTGGTCGGACTCGGATCGCCCGTTCGATGTCCGACGGCCGGTGTCGCGTTCGGCTCGAAGTGAACCTCTTGAGCCCTGGAAGCGACGGCCGGCTGGTCGGAACGGTGGAGGCCGAAGGCGCACTCCGCCGAGTCGACCCCACGATGGAGACCACGGGAACCTCACCGCATCTTTGGACCCCCATGGCAGGACCGATGAATGGTCGAGCCCAGCTCTCCCTCGGAGCCGACGCTCGCTTCTTCGAGGTTCAGGGTCGCGCCTACCACGACCGAAACGGAAGCCCGGTGAGCCTCGACTCGCTTGGTATTCGTCACTGGGTGTGGGGACGCGTTCCGTTTCGGACTCACGAAGCGATCTACTACGCGCTATGGCGCAAGCAGGGCGGCCCGCCGTTGGTGCTGGCCATGGAAATCGCGACCGACGGCACCACCACGATGCGTGAGGTCACATTCCACGGACAGCGTCGTCGCCTCGGCCGCTACGGCATGCCCTACTGGGAGAGCTACGAACTCCGGGACCGGGACGGCACGTGGCTCTTTGGCCGCGTGGAGCATTCGCTCGACGATGGTCCTTTCTACCTTCGTCAGGGGGCGCGCTACGTGTCGCGGCACGGAGAACAAGCCCATGGTCCCGTTGAACTGCTTCGGCCTGCACGAGTCGATCTTCCGTTTCAGCGGCCGTTCGTCCGGATGCGGGTTCACCACACCGAGAACCGGAACTCGGCGTACCTACCATTTTTTGCCGGCCGGCAACGAAGTCTCGCCGACCGGCTATTCGAAACGGGTCGCAGGCCCCTACGCCTGCTTCTTGGAGGAGCCAAATCATGACGCGAACGATCGTTGTCGGTGCAGGACTCGGCGGGCTGTCCGCCGCCATCGAGCTTCAGGCCGCAGGCCACAACGTTCTGGTTCTTGAGGCCGCGAGCGAACCCGGCGGGAAGGCTGGAGTCGCTCACCACGAAGGCGTGACCTTCGACACCGGACCAAGCGTGCTCACCATGCCTGACGTGTTCGAATCGGTGTTTCGGACCGCGGGTAGCTCGCTTGCCGACGAGGTCGAGCTCCTCAACGCGCAGGAGTTTGTGTACCGCTGGCCCGACCAGCAGCAGGTCACGTTCTACCCGGACAAGCACCGAACGCTGGCGTCGATTCAGGAAGTCTTCGGCTCCCGGGCGCGAGAAGAGTTCAATGGCTTTCTCGAGTACGCAGAGACCATCTGGAGCGCGGCAGCTCCGCACTTCGTCTACGGGTCCGCCCCCGATATCACCACGATGTTCAAGCTGGGTCCGAAAGCCTTCAAAATGCTCCCGAAGGTCGATGGGCTTCGCTCGATGCGCCGAGCGATCCGTTCGCGAATCAAGAACCCGCAGCTTCGAAACATCTGCGAGCGGTACGCCACCTACAACGGCTCGGACCCCCGTCAGGCGCCGGCCACCTTGAACTGCGTTGCCCACGTCGAGCTTGGCATGGGCTGGCATGGCGTTCGCGGCGGGGTCGCGGCGGTGGTCGACGCGCTGACGTCCTGCGCCGAGCGGCTCGGAGTGGAGTTCCGATATCACGCCCGCGTCGCCCGCATTCTGCATGACCGCTCGGTGGCAGGGGTCCGGCTCGAAAGCGGCGAGAACTTCGCCGCGCGGCAGGTGGTCGTGAACGCCGACGTCGCTCACCTCATTCGAGACCTTCTCCCCGCAAAAACCTCGCTCGAACCTCGCGAGCCCTCGATGAGTGGCTACACCATGGTGGTGAAGGCTCGTCGGCGCGACCGACCCGCTCACCAGGTGCTGTTCCCGCACGACTACGACGCAGAGTTTAGCGACATCTTCGATGAAGACCGGCCGCCTTCCGACCCGACGCTCTACCTCTGCGCTCAGGAAAAAGCGCACGGACGCGTGGGTTGGGATCGGCACGAACCGATCTTCGTGATGGCAAACGCGCCCGCCGAACCCTCCACGGGGGCTCGGGAGTCCCGCGCCTGGAAACGCATTCGCACTACAGTGTGGCGCCGGCTCGTGGCCAGCGGCCTCGTCGATAAGTCGGACGAGATCGTGTGGGAGCGGACACCGACCGACCTCGCCGCGCGCTTCCCAGGAAGCCGCGGGTCCATCTACGGGAACGCTTCCAATAGTCGGACGGCGGCCTTTCAGCGCCCAGCCAACCGGGTAAAGGAAGTTCCCGGGCTATACCTCGCTTCCGGCTCCGCCCATCCCGGCGGAGGCATGCCGCTCTGCGTGCTCTCGGGCCGTGCCGCGGCGATCTGCGCCCAAGAGGATGCGGCAGGCCGTCTGCGCGCCGTCGGCTGATCGGCCCTGCAAAATCCGCCTCGCAGGTGCGTTGGCCTGAAGATCACCAGAGGCGACGGATATCGTTCGAGGGTGCGGGTGCTTTCGGTCAATACGCGTGCCGACGGGTGACTTTCAGGGTTAGCGGCCCCGGCACAGCAGGGTGGTTCCGACCACCCCTCCGCCCGTCGGACTGACGAGCTGGAACCCATCGTCGACGGTCAGCGGTTCGAGGTGATAACGCCGAGCAACCCGCACCTCGGGCAACGCGGCCACCGCGGGTCCGACGAACGCGGGAGACTCGTCCACGCGGAAGCGCTGGGCGAAGAGCGTCTCGGCTTCCGCCCAGGTCAGCACCCAGCCGGCCTTGGAAGCGTGGGCAGACCGTGGCCGACGCTGAATCGTCGGCGCCGGCTCGAGCTCGCCAACCTTGGTCCATCCGCCGTCCAGAGCCGCGAGGACGAGCGCGCCCACCCCTTGGCACCCGGACCGATATGCGATGACAAGAGTTCCGCTCGCGTCGGCGGTGAGCTGAACGTCGGACGGTTCGGCGGGAGTGTCGAAGACCACAGCGCGACCTGGCGTAAGCGCGCTCGTCGTCACGTCCAAGGGTTGGAGCACCACCCCCTCCCGAGCCCCGTACCCGATGAGCATTCCGGTGCTCGTCGCAGCGAACGCCGGGGGGAACCGGTCGGTCGTTGGGGTGGGGAGCTCGACCGCGGTGCCCACGGGAACACAACGTGTGCGGCAGTCTCGAAGCGCCGCCACCCGCACCGGGGTCTCGGGCGACGTGCCGCACGCGGCGCCGACCAACTCGTGGGTCCCTCGCCACGCGGCGTACACGTAGGTCTCGTCCGCATCGAGCGAGAGCGAAGACGCGGGCTGGGGCCCGAGCACGTCGCAGCTCCCGGCAGCGAGAGGGATTCCCGACTGAAATACTCCGTCATCCACATCGAGGGTCGGAGGAACTTGGTTGTCGTTCAGGGTACCCACCGCTACCGCTTGGCAACCGTTGCCTACGCCAGCGACCACCCGACTGCCCAACGAAGCCAGCCCAAAAATCCGGCTTCGGATCACCGTGTCGCCCTGCATCCGACCGGCAGACCAAAGGAGCGGTGCGGTGCTGGCCTCCGAACTCACCCCCTCCAGGTCGGCCACCCGAGGCGTGCCCACCAGGGTGTCGCGCGCACGCTCGAGCCAGCCCACTCGGACTCGGTCCGAGGTTGGTGACGCGGCAAACTCAAACTGCACCGTTTCCGCCGAGCCAGCGAGCGGCACAAGCGTCTGCACCGGTCCGGGCGTGAGAGCTGTGCCTTCGTCGATGGCACCGGAGCAGTCGTTATCGACGCCATCGCAGATCTCCGTCAACAAGGGCGACCGGGTCGGGTCCAGGTCGTCGCAGTCGGCCGGCGTTCCCACCGGAGCGCAGCCCGGGGCCGGAGCTCCGTCGTTGTCGGCGTCCATAGGAAGCACCGCGCACCGATTGGATGCGCGATCGCAGGTCCATGCGAGGCACGGGTCGCCGGGGGGTTCGATCTCGTTGAGCGGTGCGCAGAACGCAGGGCCGTCGCACGCTTCTCCTTCGAGGCCCTCATCCAGTCCGGCAAAGCTGCAGCCAAACGTCAATGTCACTACGGCAATCCATCCGGCACCTCCGCGAGTCACAGCGTGCCCTCCACAGAAAGGAGCGCGCCTTCCGGTGACAGTGAGAACTGCGGTGACAGTGAGAACTGCGGTGACAGTGAAAACCGCGGTGTCGCCGTCTCGCGGACGTCCCAGTCGGTGAGAAAAAAGAGCACTGTTGTCCCGATCGCAAGGGCACCGGCGGTGACGAAGAAGATGTCCGCCAGCAGCGCACTATCGGAGATCCGGCGAGCCTCAGCACCTTGCGGGATGCGCGGATCGCGGTCGTCCGCATCGCTCTTCAGTTGAAGCGCCTGGATCCCGAAGACCGCACCGAGCGCGGCCGTAGCCGTCGTCAGTCCGACGCCCGTCCAAAAGAACACCGGGGTCAGGCCGCGCTCCTCGACTCGGGTGATCTCGCGCTCGAATGTCTCGACCCGATGTTCGGCTCGCTCGAGGTGAAAGCGAAGCTCGACCGACTCTCGACCCGCGAGTTCAAATTCTTGTCGCTGGGGCAAGCGCCCTCCGGCCCGAAGCTCGATGACGTGCCGCCCCCCCGGAACTCGAACCGCGCCCGGAGCCTCCCCCACGCGACGGTCGCCCAGCCAAACCTCGGCCGGTACGTTGCTCTCGATCTGCACCGTCCCGAGGAGCCTCGCGAGGGTGCGCACCGATGTTTCAACGATCCGGCGGTCCGTCTCGTCGGAAGGGGCGTGCTCCAAGTACCGTTCGTACGTCGCGATCGCCAGGTCGTACTGGTTCAGCCGTTCGTGGCACTGGGCGATGTTGAACAGGGTGTTGGGGCGGGGGTGAAGCTCGTACGACGCGGTGAGTTCAGCGATCGCTGCTTCGCAGTTGTCCGCCTGCGCAAGGCCCACGCCCTGCTCGAAGCGACGGCGCGCTTCGGTGGCGCGGTCGGTCAGGAGCTCGGCATCGCCCGTTTCCCGGCTCTCCGGCTCGCCTTCTTCCGCCGGTCCAACTTGATTCGCGCCCAGCTCACCGGCACCCGATGGCTCCTCCGTGCCCGGCGCTTGAGCGACCGCGACAGACGCGGCGAACAGGAGACCCGGCACCGAAGTCGTCAGCCCCAGGGCAAACGAAAGGATGGGAACTCTCAGACGCACGGACACGCTTCGCGTCGACCCCATCACCACGAATCCCGAAGCATGTGGGTGGGGCCCATGTAGACCGTCGATGACTCGGAAGGAGCCGGGGACGGCGTGGTCATGGGGGATTCCATGGATGCGACTCCAGTCATGACTCCACTTCGCCGAATCCGGCCGCGCTCCAAGCGATACCGAAAGCGCTGCGACGAATCGAAAACGGCGCGCTCTTCGATGGTTTGATAGCCCACCCGCTCGATACGCAAGGTGACCGGGTCAAGAGAACGGGGTCGAGGGGCATCCATCGGGTTAGGAAACTCGACGCCATCAATGAAGATCCTCGCATCGGCGGGCAAGGCACTGATCTGCACCCGCACCTCGACGGCAGGCTCGAGCGACGGTTGGATGGAGGCCACCTCGGGCAGTTCAACCCCCTCGGCGGGCGGCGCGCCGACAAGAGGTGTCGTCGGATCACTCGCCTCCTCTGCTCTCTCCTCCGCTTCCGCCCCCGGCCGATCGCCCCATACCTGCGCGAGGGCGACCGCTCCGATGAGGAGGATGACCGCGCCGACCCCCACCATGAGCAACGCGGCCCACCGCCGCGGGTCAGAGTCTCTCCGAGAGGGCTCGGTTGCCGAGCGAACCGCTCCGATGGACGGGCTCTGAACCGAGCTCATCCGGACGGGGTCCGACAAATGGCTTCCTGCAGGCTGAGTGCGACGACTCTTCGGTCGAACCGGCGAGCCAGATCCCTCACCGGGGCCATCCCCAAGGTCGGCAAACGGTCGGAGCGCATCGCCAAGCGCCTTCGCATCGGGGTACCGATTTTCGGGTTCCTTCGCGAGGGCCATCGCGACGACCGCATCGAGCGCCTTCGGAATGTCGCTTCGCACCGTGGGAAGCGGGGGCGCGCTTGCGGTCATCACCTTGACCATCAGCCCGGGGTACGTCTCCGCGTCGAACGGCGGCACTCCGGCGAGAGCCCGGTACAGCATCACCCCGATCGAATAGATGTCGGTCCGGTGGTCCATCGACTTCAGTCCCTGGGCCTGCTCCGGCGACATGTAGTGCGGGGTGCCGATCGCAATCCCGGTCTTGGTGAGCGACGGGTCTTTGATGCCGAGGCCCTGAATCTTGGAGATGCCAAAATCGAGGACCTTCACAAAATCGGGATCCCCTTTCCGTTCGATGAGGAAGATGTTCTCGGGCTTGAGGTCCCGGTGCACGATCGCCTTTCCATGAGCCGCGTAGAGCGCGTCGCACACCTGCCGAAAAATGTGAACCGCCCGGCCGATCGGGAGGGGCCCTTCGGCGAGAAGATCGGCAAGCTCTCGACCTCGGAGGAACTCCATCACCATGAAGGGGGTACCGTCGGGAAGGTCACCCATATCGGTCACATCGATGATGTGTTCGTGACCGATCGCCGTCGCCGCGCGCGCCTCCCGCCGAAACCGGGCCACCACCGAAGAATCTTCGCTGAGCTCCGCATTGAGGCATTTGATGGCCACGGGCTTGCCAATCAGCAGGTGCTCGGCGGCGTAGACGTTGCCCATGCCCCCTTCACCAAGCAGCCGCTCGATCCGATACCGCCCCTGAACCTCAGTCCCAAGGAGAGGGTCGGTGATCTTCAAAGCCTCGGCCATGAAGCGGAATACGTTCGGAATCCTGTTTTTTGTGGGGTGCCTCGGCGCCTGCGGGGACGACGGCAACGGCGGCGGCGAAGATGCAACGATTCCCGACGCGATGCCCGAAGGTGCCCTCTGCCAAGCGGATACCGACTGTGACGACGGCCTCTACTGCAGCGGGGTCGAACGGTGCGTGGACGGTCGCTGCGTGGTCGGCGAGCCCGTAGACTGCTCCGACGGCATCGTATGCACGCGAGATCTCTGCGTCGAAGACGAAGCCCGATGCATCAATCCAGGTCCTGACGCCGATGGTGATGGTGTGCAGTCCGCCGCCTGCCTCGACGGCGACGGGGTACCGGTAGGCACCGACTGCGACGACGCCGACGCCAATCGGTTTCCCGGAAACCCTGAGCTTTGCGACGGTATGGCGCACGACGAAGACTGCGACCTCACCACATTTGGCAACCTCGATGTGGATGCCGATGGATTCTTCGACGCTCAGTGCTGCAACGTCGCGGACGACGGAACGAGCACCTGCGGAACCGACTGCGACGATCTGCGGGCAAACGTTCGACCTACCGCCACCGAGGCCTGTGACCGCTTCGACAACGACTGCGATGGCCTCGTCGACGAAGGCGTGTCGATCGCCGGGTTCCTAGACCGCGACCGCGACGGCTTCGGCGACAGCGCATCGCCGGCAAGCCAGTGCTCAGGCACGGTCGGCTTCGCCGAAACGGGGGGCGACTGCAACGACAACGAGATCAGCATTCATCCCGCCCAGCTCGAGCTCTGCGACGCGATCGACAACGACTGTGACGATGCGATCGATGAAACGCAGAACATCGTCGCCTGGTACCCAGACCGGGACGACGACCTCTACGGCGACCGCACCGCCGTCCCGGTGATGTCCTGCGAACCGGTGGCCAACCACTCGGTCCTCGGCACCGACTGCAACGATGGCAACGCGGCAATCAGCCCGGCGGCCGCGGAGCTCTGCGACGGGATCGACAACGACTGCAACGGACTTCTCGACTTCGAAGTGGGGTCGAACGACTTCGAAGACGACGATGGTGACGGCCTCGTCGACATTGCCTGCGCGCCCCGCGGCACCGACTGCGACGACCGGGACGCCAACGCCGGCCCGGGAACGGAAGAGCGCTGCGACGGTCGAGACAATGACTGCGATCTTCGCATCGACGAGGATTCCGCGGGGTCGGTCTGGTTCCTCGATGCGGACGGCGACGGCTTCGGAAGTCCGAGCTCCGGTACCACCGTATCGTGCTCCCCGGTGAGCGGCTACCGCCGAAGCGGCGACGACTGCGACGACAGCGATCCACTCCGGCATCCGGATGCCACTGAAACCTGCGACGGTGTCGATCAGGACTGCGACTTTCGCCTCGACGAAAGCGCGCCACCGCCCGCCGGCTGCACCCCCGCGAACGCCACCGGTAGCTGCGTCGCGGGAGCTTGTGGCATCGCTCGCTGCAACGGCGGATTTGCTGACTGCGACCGATCGGCCGTGAATGGCTGCGAGGCCTCGCTTGCTTCTGCCGACCACTGCGGCGGCTGCTTCAACCGATGTCAGTTCCCGAACGGCTCCGCGGTGTGCATGGGAGGAACCTGCACCCTCGGCGGGTGCAACGCGAACTTCGGTGACTGCGATCTGAATCCGACCAACGGCTGTGAAGCCCTCCTCACCGCCGAGCCGCACTGCGGAGGATGTGGGGTGACGTGCAGCGAACCGTTTGGGGGACGATCGCTTTGCGCCGGTGGCGCCTGCGTGGTGATCGGGTGCGCCCCGGGAAGGAACAACTGCGACGCCAACCCATCCGACTGCGAGACCGATACCCACACCGACCCGGCCAACTGCGGCGGGTGCGGCTCGGTGTGTAGCGCGATCAATGCGAGCGGAAGCTGCGTGTTGGGCAGCTGCAACCTCACCTGCGACCCCGGCTTCGGAGACTGTGACGGGAATCAAGGCAACGGGTGTGAAACGAATATTTTTGGCAGCGACCTGACCCACTGTGGGGGCTGCGGCCAGAGTTGCTCCGGACCGAACGCGGTCTCGATCTGCAACGCAGGAGGGTGCGAGATCGCAAGCTGCACGCTCGGATACGAAGACTGCGACGGCGATCCAGTCAACGGCTGCGAGTCCGATCCAGCGACCGATCCATCAAACTGCGGTGGCGGTTGCGGCCCCATGGCCGACTGCTTCGACAATGGCACTCAGAACGTCAACTCCACTCTTTGCAACGCGGGAAGCTGCGACTACGACTCCTGCAACCCCGGATGGAGCGACTGCGACGGCGACCGAAGCAACGGATGCGAATCGGACACCAACTTCGACCCGGGCAACTGTGGCGGATGCACCACGATGATGCCCTCCCCTACCTTCTGCGATCCACCCAACGCAAACCCGCGTTGCAATAACGGCGTCTGCGGCATCGATTTCTGCCTCGCCGATTTTGACGACTGCGACGGCGACCCGGACAACGGGTGTGAAGCCGATCTCAATTCGCCCAACGACTGCGGCGGCTGTGGGATTCGCTGCGGGGTCGGCTCCGAATGCATCGGGCGTCAGTGTGCCCGCGTTCAGGAGGTCGCGGTGGGTCACAACTTCAGTTGCGCTGTGCGGGACAATGGGCGGATCGTCTGTTGGGGGGCCAACGGTGCCGGCCAGCTCGGGGTGGGCGACACACTGCCTCGCTCGACCCCGGTGGTGGTGGAAGTCGCGGCGGGTGTTCCGCTCCCGGCGGCACGAAGCGTGTCCCTCGGCCGGGAACACGCCTGCGCGGTGACCGATGCGGGCGTCTACTGTTGGGGCGCCGACGGAAACGGACAGCTTGGCGACAGCGCGGCATTTATCGCTCAACCCCGCCCGGTGCTCGTGTCGTCCTCCTATATCGCAGTGGCGACCGGCGATTTTCACACCTGCGCAAACTCCGCCGCTGGAACTGTCGACTGCTGGGGGGCGGACGCGGCGGGCCAGCTCGGCAACGACATCGCCCTCGTCGACCGAGGGCTCCCGCAGCCGGTGACCCTTCCTGGAACCGTCACCGCCGTCACCGCGGGAGTCGCGTTTAGCTGTGCCCTCGACAACACCAATCAGGTGTCCTGCTGGGGCGAAGGCGCCGACCTTCAGCTGCGAAACGGCCTGCTTGGAAACCTCCCGACGCCGTTCAACGATCCTGCGCCCGCCGGGTTCCTCGTCGCTATCGCCGCGGGCGGATTCCACGGGTGCCAGCTCCGTCAGCTTGCCGGCGATGTCGTCGAATGTTGGGGCGACAACGGGTTCGACCAGGTCGGCGATGGCGGCGCCATGGATGTGCCAAGCCCGGTGCCGCTGCTGAGTCCCATTCCCTTTCCGATGCAGGTAAGCGCGGGTCTTCACCACAGCTGCGTGCTTCAGACCAGTGGGACGATTTGGTGCTTCGGTAGAAACGACGCCGGCCAGATCGGGAACGGCTCGGTCGGCGGCTCGGTCACGAGCCCCTCGTCGGTCGGAGGCCCGCCTTTCTCGTTCCTCGGCACGGGCGCCGCTGCGCGCCATAGCTGCGCGGTGGACACGGCGGGGCAGGTGCACTGCTGGGGTGACAACAGCAATGGCCAAGCGGTGCCCGGCGGTCCGAGCCCGGTGACCACGGCGATGCTCGTCACCGGCCTGTAACGCAACCACCAAACACACGAAGACAGACTCCGTCGCGACGTGAGCACATGTTCTCCGTCACCGCCGCCGACTTCTCGACTATGTTCCTGATTCCCGGTCCCTGTGTAACCGGAGCCTGCAACGGGAGTACGCCTGATTATGCGACACATGATCTCACTGATGGTTTTGGTTGGATGCGGGCACAACGATGCAGCAGTGGCCCAAGAACACGAGGTGACTCCGGAGCCGATGCAGGCACCGGCAGAACCGACAAACACGCGGGGAAACGAGGCGCCAGCGACGGCCGAGGCACCGGCCGAAACGCCTGAAAGCACTCCCCCGCCGGCCGAGGCCGAGGGGCCGCTCGCCGAGTGGGGCGAGCTTCTTGCGACCTACGTGACCGAGGATGGTGGGTTTCGCTACCAGGCGCTCCACGATAGCGCCGAGGACAAGGCGAAGCTCGTCCGCGTATCGGAGTACATCGGCGGCGCTGACGTGAGCGGCCTCAGCCGCGACGAAGCCCTCGCCTTCTACATCAACGCGTACAACATCAAGACCATCCACTCGGTGATCCACCAGTGGCCGATCCGCAGCGTGATGCGGGTCCGCGGATTCTTCGACCGCCAAACCCATCCGGTGGCCGGCGAAGAGATCACGCTGAACCACCTCGAGAACGAGATCATTCGAAGCGAACGGTTCGCTGAACCGCGCATTCACTTCGCCGTGAACTGCGCGAGCGCCGGCTGTCCCCCACTGCAGAATCGGGTGTTCACCGCCGCGAACCTCGAGGACCTCCTCGAGGACGGAACCCGCGATTTCGTTCGCAACAGCAGCCAGGCCAGCGGTCGCAACCTCCGGGTCAGTCAGCTCTTCGAATGGTTCGCCGGAGACTTCGAAGCCCAGGGCGGGGTGAAGCCGTTTCTTGCCCGCTACCTCGAAGGCGAGGCCGCGGAGCTCGCCCGCGGCAATGGCCGCGTCCGGTTCATTCCCTACGACTGGGACTTGAACGGCCGCGAATAGGCGAAAGACGCAGCAGAAATGCCTCAAGGGCTGCCCGTGCGGGCGGCCCTTTTTGCGTAGAGAACCGCCGGGCGGGCTAGCGCCGGATGGTCTCGAGGATCAGCGGCGTGGGCTTCGGCCGGCTCTTCTTGATCGTACAGGCTTTGCCAACGCGCTCGGCCGCACGCCGGCCCCGGGTCCGCGTGGTCGCGAACACGGTGGCGATCGGAGTGTCGGCATCCACCCGATCGCCCACCTTTCGATGAAGCTCGATCCCCACCGTCGGATCGATGACGTCGTCGCTTCGAGTCCGGCCTGCGCCAAGGCCCACCGACGCGAGACCGACCTCGAGCGCGTCGAGCGCACCGAGAAAACCAGCGCGAGGTGCGCGCACCGGAACGCGGACCTTTGCACGCGGAAGTCGATCCGGCTCATCCACGACGCGGGGGTCTCCTCCCTGAGCCTCGACGATGTCACGCATCCGCCGAAGCGCGCTCCCATCCTCGATGGTGGTCTCCAGTGCACGCTCGGCGGCTCGGCGGGACTTGCTGAGACCCCCGAGGAGGAGCATTTCCGCCCCAAGCGCGAGGGTTAGTTCCCGGAGGTCCTCCGGCCCCTCTCCGTGCAGGATCTTGAGCGCCTCCTGAGTCTCCATCGCGTTGCCCACCGTTCGCCCGAGCGGCTGCTCCATCGAGGTTAGCACCGCCGTGGTCTTCTTGTTCGCAAGGCGACCGGTGCGAACGATCGACTTGGCGAGCGCCCGAGCGTCGGCCCGGTTCTTCATGAACGCACCGGTGCCGACCTTGACGTCCAAGACGAGTCCATCGATGCCTTCGGCGAGCTTCTTCGACAGGATGCTCGCGGTGATCAGGGGAATCGACTCCACCGTTCCCGTCACGTCCCGAAGGGCGTAAAGGCGCTTGTCCGCGGGCGCGATGTCCGCGGTCTGCCCAATGAGCGCACAGCCGAGCTTTCGCACCTGCCGCTTGAACTGAGCCACCGTGGTATCGACGCGAAACCCTTCGATCGCTTCGAGCTTATCGAGGGTGCCGCCGGTGTGCCCGAGGCCGCGGCCGCTCACCATCGGCACGTAAAGGCCGGCCGCCGCAGCCATCGGCGCAAGGCAGATCGACACTTTGTCACCGACCCCACCCGTCGAGTGCTTATCGATCTTCGGTCCCTTGAGGGAGCGGAAGTCGACCACCATGCCGCTATCCCTCATCGCGAGGGTGAGACTTGCGGTCTCCTTCGGCGTCATCCCCTGAAAGTAGATGGCCATCGCCAGTGCACTCATCTGATAGTCGGTCACCGCCCCCGCGACATACCCCTCGATGAGGCCGCGGATCGCCTCCTCCGAGAGTGCTTCCCCATCTCGCTTCTTTCGAATGAGCTCCGGCGTCGAGTGATTGCCCATGCGTCCTCGCTCCTTGTGGCCCCTAACGAGACTTTCGGCGCGGCGCCTTCCGACGCCGATCCCGTCCTTCGCCTTCTTCGGCCTTGCGTGCCCGTCGGCGGCGCTTCGCCGGTCCGCCCCTCGGCGCGCCGCCTTTGTTGGCGCCTTTTGCCCGGGGAGCTTTCCCTTCGCCGGCGCGTCGTCGGCCCCGACCGCGGCCTCGGCGCGGCTCGTCCGGCTGACCCTCCTTGGGCTCGGAGAGCATCGTCGCCACAAGCTCTCTGCGTTCGATGGAGGCTTCCTCCAACCGAACCCGAACTCCCTGACCGAGCGTCCAGTTCGCCCCCGTCCGCGCGTTGCGAAGCGCGAGGCCGTAGTTATCCATTTCGAACCCCGCGCCGAGGGTCTCCACCGGACACAGCGTGTCGACAAATGGCTCATCGAGCGTCGCATAGAGGCCGTGCGCCGCAACGCCGCCGACCGCCGCATCGAACTCTTCGCCAACCCGGTCGCGCATGATGATGACCCGATAAAGGTTCATCACGTCGCGTTCCAACTGCATGGCCCGTCGCTCGAGCCGGCTCGCCGCCACCGCGCTGAGCTTGAGCTCATGCCGAAGCTTGGGGTGGTCGAGCGCCTCGCCTCGAGCCACCGCTCGGACCACTCGGTGAACCTGAAGGTCGGGGTAGCGGCGGATCGGCGACGTGTAGTGAAGATAGTGTTTTGCCCCAAGACCGAAGTGGCCAATGTTCGTCGTGTCATAGGTCGCCTGCTGCATCGCGCGGAGCAGGAGATAGGAGAGCGCCCCGCTCCGGGGCGAGCCCTGCATCTTGCGTAGGAACTTCGAAAGCGACTTGGTTTGAAGCGCCTGTTCCGGATCGAGGTCGTAGCCGAGGGCGTGGGCAAGCTGGACGAAACGAAGAATTTTTTCCTCGTCCGGCGGACCGTGCACTCGGTACACCGCGGGGACGCCGCGGTCGGAGAGGTCCTTGGCGACGACCTCGTTGCACAGAAGCATGAACTCTTCGACGAGCTGGTAGGTCTGGCGAACGCCCGCGTCGGCCTTGGTTCGATAGACGTCGATCGGCTCTCCCGCATCGTCAAAACGAACCCTTCCTTCAGGAAGGTCGAAGTCCAAGGTCCCGCGACGGTTGCGTCGCGTGCGAAGAATCCGCGAAAGATCGAGCAGCACCTGAAGCTGGTCGCGCCGCCCTTCCGCCTCCCGCTGACGGTCGACGCCGTCGGTCAGGCCGAGCGCCCGGGCCACCCCTTCGTAGGTCAGGTCGGCGCGGCTCCGCATGAGCCCCTCCACGAAGCGGTAGCTTCGCACACCTCCATTCGGACCGATGTCCATATCGACGGCCAAGGTCAACCGATCCTTCTTCGCCTGAAGCGAAGCAAGATTCGATGAAAGCTCGGCGGGGAGCATCGGGATCGCGCGGTCCGGGAGATAGATCGAGCAGCCCCGTTCCCGCGCCGCCCGGTCGATGGCGGTGCCCGGCTGGACATAGTGAGACACGTCGGCGATCGCGACCACGAGCCGGTAGGAGCCATCGCTCCGACGATCCGCCCACACCGCGTCGTCGTGATCGCGGGCGTCCACCGGGTCGATGGTGCAGAGCTCGAGGTCGCGGAGGTCTTCCCGCCCGCGCCGCTCACTCTGGGTCACTCGCGTAGGAAACGCCTCCGCTTCGGCTTGCACATCCGCCTCGAAGCCCTCGATGACCCCGTCTCGAAGCTTCAGTTTCTGCACCTCGACTTCGGTCACTCCAGGAAGGCCCAGCACGTCAACTACGCGAACCTCGGGCAAGTCTTCCGGACTCGCCGGATAGCGGATCACTTCGGCGACGACTTGGTCGCCGGGCCGAGCGTCGCGGGGGATCTTTCCCACCACCCCCATGGGTCCGCGCAGTCGCGGATCGTCTGGATCGATCCAGCAGTTTCC
>JBCCZL010000206.1:0-14779 GCA_039187775.1 Myxococcota bacterium | reverse complement strand
TTGCTCTCGGACCGCTTCGGCCACAGGATTGCAAAGGTCGATGGCAGATGGCCCGTTTACCGAACCTACCCTAGCCGCGGCGGAGGAACGCTGGACTCGGGCTCGCCGTCATCGCTCTTCGCCCGCCCTCTTTGACCGGTCGGTGCCGGAGCGATTGACGCGGGGGCATCCGGTGCTCCCTTACGTGGTCCTCGGACCGGTGGCGCTCGGGTGTCTCGTGGTCGGCGCGGAGCCCGCATCGATCCGAGAGGTGACGGGAGCGCTGTGGATAGGAGGATGGTTCGGGCTTGGGTGGCTCGGCTGGACCCTGCTCGAGTACTTGATGCATCGGTTCCTCTTCCATCTGCCCCGTCGCACCCTTCGCGCGAAAGTATTCGCCTACCTGGTGCACGGACACCATCACATCTATCCCGACGATCGGAGCCGAATTGCGGCGACCCCGATTCAGTTTCTCTCGATGACGTTGGTGCTCGCCGGGCTGTTCCTGCCCTTCGGATCCGGGGGCGTCATCGCGTTTGCCGGCGCGCTGGCGGGCTACCTCGTGTACGAAACGGTGCACTATCAGAGCCACTACGGTCGACCTCGGACGGCGCTGGGACGAGCGCTTCGTCGGCATCACTTGACCCACCACTTTCGGGCCGACGATTCGCGCTGGGGAATCAGCTCTCCACTGTGGGACTGGATCTTTCGAACCCATCGGAGCCGGTCCAGCGGATCCTAGCGTCGCCACCTGGAGCGCGGGGGGCTCCGAATTCGCGGGTGGCCACCGCAAAATTCGTAGTGACTTCGAGCACCGGACCCTGGCACATCGATTGCGAAGTCCTGGAGAGCTGCGACCTACCGCAGCGTTCTCCGGTCCACATCCCCCGAGGGGACGAGGCGCATGCGGCGTCTCGTCCCCTCGCTAATTTCGCCGCCGGGCGTTGGTGAGCGTCGTTCCGGCGAATCCGCTTCGCAGATGCTCGATGAGCGCCCGCACTCGGGGCGGCACGTGACGTCCGGGCGGGGTGATCGCTTGAATGCGCGCTCCGGGTGGCTCGTAGTCCGCGAGGAGTTGCACGAGCGACCCAGACGCGATGTCCTCGTCCACCAACCACGACGCGAGGAGGCAGACGCCAAGCCCCGCCTTGGCCATGACCAAGCTTGCTTCGCTGTGGTTGGCCGAGATTCGGCCTCCGACGGACACCCGGTGGGTCTTGCCATCGCGCGTGAAGCTCCACGCCGCACGAGTGCTTAGCTCGGTGTGCACGAGACACTGATGGGCTTCGAGATCCTGCGGCGTGTTCGGCATCGGGTGGCGCGCGAGGTAGGTGGGCGAGGCAACCAGCCGTCGTCCGCTGCCGCCAAGAGGATGTGCGCGAAGCGTGGAGTCCACCGGAATCCCCACGCGGAGCGCGAGGTCATACCCTTCCTCGACGATCCGCACATAGCGGTCGCTGAAGATCAGTTCGAGCTCGACGTGGGGGTGTTCCTGCAGAAACGTGGTCACCTGCGGAACAACGAAGCGGCGACCAAACACGACCGGAAGGCTCATTCGAATTCGCCCACGGAGCGTGGGGTCGGCCTGTCGGAGATCGGCGACGGCGTTGTCGTAGCTATTGAGCACGATGTTCGCGTGATCGTAGAAACGCTGCCCCGCCTCGGTGACCCGCTGTGAGCGGGTCGTGCGATCGAGGAGCTGCACGCCGAGGTCGTCTTCGAGGCGGCCGAGCCACTTGCTCACGGTGGACTGCTTCACGCGAAGCTCGTCGGCGACCGCGGTGAAGCTCCTCTTTTCCACCAGCCGGACGAACGCGCGGAGCACCGTGATTCTGTCCATTTGGGAATGAGTAAGACCCTGACTAGGTCATGTCCATGCCGTGGGTGTATCCACTGAGGAATCGTCCTTTGGACGCTGGCGCACGGTGACTGCACCCGACCGATCGAATGCCGCTCCAGAAGGTCGTTCGCTCCAGGAATAAATCATAGGCGATAGGGGGAATGGTGTTCTTTCGAGGGAATGAAAGACTGGTTCCATCACCAGGCCATGTCCCATTGGTGTGGCGGCATGGATCGGTCTGGGTTCGTCGCGTCTTTGCGCGGGCGATCCGCGGTGGAGACAGGAGAGGCAAGACATGAGCAAGAAACAGATCTCGGTTCTCGGCCTGGGCGCGATGGGTGCGCGGATGGGGCAGCGACTCCTCGACGCGGGTCACGATGTGGTCGTGTACAACCGGACCCCGGCGCGTGCGGATGTGCTCAAGGACCAAGGGGCGAAGGTGGCGGCGACTCCCCGCGAAGCAGCCAACGGACGCGACATCGTGATCAGTATGGTGCGCGACGACGAGGCGTCGTGGAAGGTCTGGCTCGATCCGAAGGACGGCGCACTCGGAGGGCTTTCCGCGGGAGCCCTGGCGATCGAGTCGAGCACGCTGACGCCGGCGTTCACCCATGAGCTCGCCGGCCAGGTCCGCGAGCGCGGCGCGATGTTTCTCGATGCACCGGTTGCGGGTTCGCGGCCGCAGGCCGAAGCGGGGCAGCTCATCTACCTCGTGGGCGGCGCGGCGGAGCCGGTCGAATCGGCTCGAGAAGTGCTGCTCGCGATGGGAGGGGCAGTGCACCACGTCGGTCCGGCGGGAGCAGGCATGGCGCTGAAGCTTGCCGTCAATGCGCTCTTCGGCATCCAGGTGGTGGCGCTCGGCGAGGTGTTGGGCATGCTCCAAAAGTCGGGCATCGCGACAACGCAGGCGGTGGAGGTGCTCGGAGCGATGCCGATCACCAGCCCGGCGCTCAGAGGCGTCGGTGGGTTGATCGCCGCGCGAAAGTTCGCCCCGATGTTCCCGATCGAGCTCGTGGAGAAGGACTTCCACTACGTCGAACACACGGTGAAGGAGCTCGGCGGAACCGCTCCCACGGTGACCGCGGTCCGCGCGGTCTTTCAAGATGCGAAAACCCGGGGCCTCGGGGACGAGAACATCGTCGCGGTGGCGAAGCTCTTCGACGGCACGGCGGACTCAGGACACGAGATGCTCTAGCCATCGCCGCTAAAAGTCGAAGCGAACGCCGCTCAGTTTGTCGGTGGCGAACACGGTCCGAAGGGCGCTCACCTGGCCGGTGTCGGTGACTTCGATGGTGAGAACAGAGCGGCGGGCGGCACGGGGTCGGCTCGGTTCGGCCTCGACGAGGACCGCAGGCAGGCCGTTGACTTCCCGAAAGGCCACCCGAGGCGGGCCCTTGGGTCGCACGCCCGCGAGGAATCGGACCACCCGGTCGGCGCCCACGATGGGTCGAAGGGCCGCGATGTACTCACCGCCTCCATCGGACTCGAACACCACGTCTTCGGTCAGCGCTTTTCGCACGGCGTGTTCGTCGCCTGACGCAAGCGCTCCGAGGAGCATCGCGAGCGCCTGCTCGATCCGCTGCCGGAGCGCGGGGTCGAGCGTGGCTCTTCGTTCGTCGTAGTGCTTCATCCGCTCCCGGGCGCGGTGGTGGATCACTTTGACGTTGCTTTCCCCGAGGTCGAGGAAGGTTGCGGTCTCGCGAACCGATAGGTCGTACACGTCGCGAAGAACGAGGACCGCGCGCTGCTTCGGGGTCAGTGCCTCGAGGGTGCGAAGGAACGCGAGGGTGACGCTCTCCATGGTTTCGTAGCGAGCTCGGGGACTCGTTTCGAGACCCTCGAGGCCGTCGGTTTCGATGGGTCCGGGTAGCCAGGGGCCGACATAACTCTGTTGTTTTCGTCGTCGTAGGCGGTCGCGGCTCAGGTTCAGTGCCACTTTGAACAACCAAGGCCGAAGCGGAGCGTCGGTGTCCGAAGGCGGTCGCTCGAGGAGGCGCGCAAATGTATCTTGAAGAAGCTCGTCGGCATCCGCGGCACTCCCCATCATTCGGTAGCAAAGTGCCCACACCGCACCCCGATGGGCCTCGTACGCGTCCTCGGCGGTCTTTCTCATGCCGCGGGCCTTCCTGCCGCGTGCCTTCCCGCCCGGGGCCTCGAGTCGAGGAGCGCGAGGACGAGGTTCGCCGCGGCCGCGCCGCTCGCTGCCGATGCATCGCTCAGGTGACCCGTCGGCCCCACCCAGTCTCCCGCGATGAAGGAGCGAGGTCGGTCGGAAAGTGCGCTCGGGGGGCGCCCGGACAACCCCCCTTCGGCCGCGGTGGGCACGGCGTGGGTGGTCGTCATCGCCGGAAGAAAGCGGCGGTGGGCGACGCGCTCGCGCCACTCGAGACCGATCGCTTGGTCGACGACGTCTGAAAGCCGCGCTTCCCGCGAGGCGAGCTCATCGTGCGGACTCTCCCAGTATTCCACCACCTCGATCAGTGTATCCCCCGCCGGTGCGAGGTTGGCGGTGCGCGAATGCACAGAAAAGTAAGTCGGCTCGTCGATACCGAGCACAAAGTCGACGGGTCGGACTTCGCCTCGAACCCCCACGGTCAGGGTCGACACTTTGGCCGGCTCTGCGTGCTCGGCAAACCGTTGCAGTGTTTCTGAGCCGGTGATCTTTCCGGCGATGGCCGGGGACGTTGCGACGATCACGGCAGCGCCGTGGTGGGCGGTTCCGTTCTTTTCCCATACGACGACACCGCCGTCCCGTTCCTCGGCAGCGATCACTTCCGCCGTCAGGTGAAACCGGACGCCACTGTCGGTGGCCCGGGTTCGAAGAAGGTCGACGAGCTGCTGCCACCCGCCATCGAGGTAGAGCACGCCCTTCATGGCGAGCTGAAGCTGATTCGCGGCAACCTCCGCCGAGAGGCGCGGGCTGCCGGCGTAGGTCGAGAGGCGAATGATCGCGGTGAGGAGTTCGCACACCACCGCACGCGGGGTGAGGTCGGCGACCCACTCGGACACCGAAACCGACGCCAGCTCCGACGGTCGTGCGCGCTGAATCTGCCCGAGGGCGCGAGCGAGGGAGAGTTTGTCTTTCGTTCCGAGCAGTCCGGAGAGCGCGGTGGTGAGCACAGACTGAGGGAGCAAGTGAAGCGTCCCCCTTCGCACCGCCTTCATTCCGCGTCCTCCCGCCGGAGACCGACCCGAGGGTTCGAGCCCCAGCGCGGCGAGCTCGCGGGAGAGGGGCCCGGTTCGGTAGAGCGCGTGCGCACCCTGATTGAACACGAAGCCCCGATGGGTTGCGCTGGTGGCTCGACCTCCGGGTGTGCTTCGACGCTCCAATACCTCGACCGAATGGCCCGCCGAGGCGAGGCGAATGGCTGCGATGAGACCGGCGATTCCTGCGCCAACGATAAGAACGGGGGGATTGTCTTGTTTCATGGTGCCTCCACCCACCTCCACGAAGCAGCCCAAAAAAAGGTTACAGGTGGGCTACCCTCTGTCGCGTGATCGCCCTCCGACGGTCTGCATCTCTCGGTCCTCGATTCTCTCGGTCCCGATTTCTTCGTGCGGCGGGCACCCTCGTCCGGTGCCTCCTCATCGGGCTGGTGGGCGGGCCCGCGTCTTCGGTCGATGCCAACGATATCGCGGCCGGGATCTATGTTCGCACCGATACGGACGGAACGACGGTCGTGACCCCCTCAGCGTCGGCCGAAGTGGGCATCATCGATGACCGAACCGCGGTGAATATCGGGTATGCCGCCGACATCTGGACGAGCGCGTCGATCGATATCCGCACCGCAGCGACCCGCCGAATCACCGAACAGCGCGACGAGCTGACCGCGGGGGTCACCCGCGAGCTCGGCGACGTCGATATTTCGGGCAGCTATCGGTTTTCCCACGAGGGGGACTACGTGTCCCACGGAGGCGCCCTTCGTGCGTCGTTCGAGCTGGGGGAGGGCAGCAGCACCATCGATGCGGCGGCGCTCCTTGCGATCGACACGGTGAGCCGGGCGGGCGACGATGCGTTTCGTCGGGAGGTCGGGACGGTGGGCGCCCGCCTTGGCTACACCCAGATCATCGACCCGGAGACCATCGTGGCCGGCACGCTCGAGATCACCCGGCGCGAGGGGTACCAGGCGAGCCCCTATCGGTTTGTGGGGGTGGGCGGCGATGGACAGTGCGGGGGAAGCGCCATGCTCTGTCTTCCCGAAACTCATCCCAATGAGCGGATCCGCACCGCGGCGGTGGTGCGCGGGCGACGGGCGTTCGGCGAGCAGTGGTCCGCGGGGCTCGCGTACCGGTTTTATATCGACGACTGGTCTCTTGCTTCGCATACCGCGATCGGCCAAGCGAGCTTCGTTCCGGTGGATGGCTCGACGCTCACCCTCCGCTACCGCTTCTACATTCAGAGCGCAGCGAGCTTTTACGAGCGGCGCTATGCGATGCCCACCGGCCGGCTCCAGTTTGTGACCCGAGACCGCGAGCTCTCCCCGATGAACACCCATCGGCTCGTTCTGAGCTTCGAGCGAGCGTTCGACCTCACCGCGGCGGGACCGGAGGCGCGACTGACCCTCGCCCTCGGCGGTGCGGTACTCAACTATTCGGACTTCGACGGCCTTGACACGATCCTCGCGCTCGACGCGACGGTAGGGATGGTGTTGACTCTATGAGGGGGATCCTGGTGGCGACCATGCTCGTGGTGGGGCCGAGCGCGGCGTGGGCTCAGGACGACGATCCCTGGACCGGTGACGACGGCGACGCCTGGACCGGCGACGATGCCTCCGAGGGTGACTCCGCCGGTGACGATGGCGATGCGTGGACCGGCGATGACGCCACGGGTGACGGCGGAGATGCGTGGACCGGCGATGAGGAAGGCACGGACTCCGAGGAGCCTCCTTCGAGCTCGGTGGTGGGTCCGGAGGGCGACGGCGGCGAGGCGGAAGCCGGCCCCGGATGGGAACGGCCCACGATTCTCCTCGTACCGCTTCGCCGCACCCCCGACCGGCTGGTTCGTCAGGTCGCCGAGCTCCTCGAGCCGGTGGGTGATCTCTCAAGCGCCGACGACTACGCGCGGGAAGCTCGGGCACGGGGGCTGCCGCCGGAGAGCGACGAAGCGTTCGAAGCGGTGCTGCCCGAGCTCGACGTTGACCTCGTGATGGTGGTGGGGGTCCGGGCCGGGCGGCGTTCCCGAAGAAATCCACGTCCACGACGCATTCATATCGTGTATCGAGAGGGGCGCTTCGGGATGGCCCTCCTCGACGAGGAGCATGATCTTCCCGGCGACCGACTGCTTGAGGGCAATGCCCAGCGGGTGGTGTCCGAAGCACGGCTCGCGCTAGCGGTGATCACCCGTCCGGAGGCAAGCCGGGCGGCGCCATCGCCGATCGAGCTTCCCACCGCGCCGCCCGCCCGAGAGGGTCCCGGGCGGACTCCGGGCACCGCGGTGCAGGTGGTGTTGAGCGCGGGTGGCGGATTCGGGATGCGCTCCTTCGAGCTTCCCGATCCGGATGGGCTTGCCCGACTGAGCACGTCGCCGTTTCCATCGGCGGAGGTTGCGCTCGGCCTCGACGTCGAGCCCACCGCCCGGGCGCCGCTCCGGATCGGGGGTCGGATCAACTATCGCTCGTCCATTGGGCTGCGAACGAGCGACCGCCGCCTCGATGGCACCGAACGCGAGACGTCGAGTCGGTCCCATCGCCTCGACCTTTGGCTTACCGGGTCGTATCGCCTGACCGATGCCGTCGAAGGCCCGCGCCTCGCCGCCGCACTTGGCTGGGGCATTCGGCTCTTTTCCTCCGAAGCGCCGGTCAATATCCCGGACTACGCATTGGGTGGGCCCCAGCTTCAGCTGGGCATCGTGTTCCCGATCGTTCCGGGCCTTGTCCGGGTTGCGCTTCGTCCGGAGGTCGCGCTGATTCTCACCGTGGATGAGGCTCTTCGAGACCGAGGGTTTTCGAGTACCGCGGTGGCCGTCGGCGGCGAAGCCGAGGTTCAGCTGCGCCTCACCGGTCCCTTCTACGCGGGACTCCGCTATCGGGAGAGCCATGCACTCCTTTCGGCGGCCGACTCGGTGTCGGACGTCGAACGGTATCTCGCGATCGTCGCCGAGTACCGGCCGTAGCTTCACTGTGCTTGCGGCCGTCCCGGCGGCGGGGACAGGCTTTCGCCCGGCTTCGAGTCGCGTCTCCGCGAAGGACGTCGATCGCGAACTCGGCGCCGACCCAGGACCCACAAAACAAGCGCGAAGATCGCTCCTGACCCTGGAAGCTCGCCCCCCGCGGAGCAGGCACCGTTGGCGACCGACCGCTCGACCGGAGGCGCCCCCGCTTCGCTCAGCGGGCGACTGATCGTCGCCACCGCATCGCCGACCGGTGTCCCGTCGCCATTGGGAAGGACCGCCGAGGCGAAGAGCCAGGCCGAACCTCCCTCGGGTGGGGGAGTCCACACGATCCGCATGAGTTCGTTGCCGCAGGGCAGCGAGTACGCCACCGGTCGGCCGCCCACGGTGCTCAGGGTGGTCGCAGGAAAGCCGCCGGGGCAGAGCTCCTCCGGAACCGGATTCGGCGGAAAGTCCAGCGTGCCCACGGGATTGCCGGCCTCGTCCGTGATCTCAACGGCGACCGCGGCACTGTTTTGCGCGGTGGGCCAAAAGAACCCGATGGTCTGCGATTGGTCTGGGGCGAACGGCTCGATCGGGTCGAGGAGCTCGAGGCCTCCGGGCGCCGCCCCGTGGCACACTGCGCAGGTAAATCCGTCCGCCGGCGAACCGGTGAACTGCCGTCCTCCCGCGCCTCCTTCGAGGGTGTCCGAGCCGAAGCGGAGCGGGTCTTGGTAGGCACTCGCGGTCATCGGAGCCCACGCAAGGAGCACGACGAGCACGTGAAGAATGACGAGCCTCCGGATCACGGACATCCCTCCGCGCGATTCGCGGTCGCCCAGCAGACGAGCACGCGATATCCGGGATCGGTGGGATCCAGGTACACATTTCGACCAAACGCATCGAGGCCCTCGTGACCTGCGCCGCCCGCCTCTTCGGCGAGGGGCTTGCGGAGGAGGAGCGATTCTTCCGGAACGGGCGTGCTTGCGGCCATCGAACGTGAGCGATCGAAGGCCTGGCTGAGTTCATCCGGGGTCGGGGCATCGTTGAGGCCCACCGACGGATCGAGGCGCGTTCGACCGGGGCCGTACACTTGAAAGAACCGATCCGAACTCGCGTGGCACGAGGGAAACCCACAGTCCCGAAGAAGCACCGGATACACCTGAGTCTCGAAGACTGCCCGGTCGAGTTCGGGAGGCTCGGCTTCGAGGGCCGTGTCTGCGCAGCCGACGCCGATCACCCCGAGCAACACGATGATCCGGGGCGCCGTCACCTCTTCATCCAACACCCGAACGAAGGGGAGTGCAACCGTGCGTCCGAATCAGCGATTCTCCGGGGTACTTGTCCTTCACCCGCGTGACATTGCTCGCCCTCGGGACGGATCCACCACCGTCCGCCGCACCGACCGCTTCGCTGCCTCCTCGAAATACCTCGGGTATTCCTCGTCGGCTCGGCACGACGGCCGGCGGCGCCCCCACCCCGATCATCGACCAAGCTCACGCGGGTGAAGGACTGCTGCACTTCGTCCGTCATTGTGCCAATCTAGGGGCGAGATGGTCCGGTGGTCCACAGTCCGGCGCTTTGCAGTGTTCCTCGTGCTCTTCGGTGGGCTCTTCGCCGGCGGCTGCGCCACGGTGCAGCCCTGGGAGCGGGAGAACCTCGCCCGACCCGACATGACCTTCGACGCCAATGCACATCTTGGGGCTGCGGAAGCCCACGCGGCGGACACCCGAGAAGGCTCGTCCGGCGGCTTCGGCGGCGGCGGCGGCGGCTGCGGCTGCAACTGACCCCGCAACTGGTCCCGCAACCGCCGTTCCGCCGGAGGATGGGAAGACCGGGTCGTCCGGCGTGGCGAGTCATTTTGGCGTATAAGCCAGGGGTCGTGCCCAACTCATCCTACGCCACGCCTTTTGGAGCCGCCCCCCTGGCGTCGGCGCTCGCCAGCTTGCTCCCAGCCTTACTCCCAGCCGTGCTCGTATCCCTCTTCGCGCCGTCTCTCGCGGTTGGTCAGTCAACGGAGTCCCCCTTCGCCGCACGCCAGCGGCAGAGGATCGACGAAGTATTGCGAAGCAGCTCCCCGGAGGGAATCCTCCCGCTCCTCGAGTTTGTGAACGACCTCCGGGAGACGCCGCCCGCGGAAACGCGTCGTCAGCTGGAGCGGGTCACGGGCGCTCGCCGGGTCCATCCCTCGGTCCGGAACTACGCTTCGTTTTTGATGGCGCGGACGATGGTTCGCTCCGGCGACGTCGAAGGAGGGTTTCAGCGCATTCGGGAAAACGGCTTCGTCACGAGCTGGCGATTCATCGGGCCGTTCGACAACGAAGGAAAGGTTGGCCAGCGGACGGCCTATCCGCCGGAACAAAACCGAACCGAGGCAGTGGATCTCGCGGCCCGCTACCCGGGGGCCGAGCGTCCCGTCGGCTGGCGGATGTACCCCGACATCTCGACCTACGGTTACGTCGATTTCGATGCGGTGATGCGGCCCTACCAGAACGTCTGTGGGTATGCGGAGACAACCGTGGAACTTGACCGGGCCCAGGATCTCGGCCTCTGGCTCGGCACCGGAGGGACCGCCAAGATGTGGTTCAACGGTGCCGAGATCATCGAGGACGATCACTACCGGTCGCCCGGACTGGATCGCTTCGCCGTCGCCGTGGCGGGGCGTCGCGGGTTGAATCGCATTCTCATCAAGAGCTGCATCACCGAACAGAACTGGGGCTTCTATCTTCGGGTGACCGATCCTCGGGGCCAGCCTCTCGTGCTCCGAGCGGATGCCGCCAACACGGACGCCGTCGCCGTGGGGGGCCGTTCTCCCGTTGCGCGAAATCGACTGGTCGCGCCCCTCGCTTACTTTCAAAGCCGACCTCGCCTTGAAAGCAGCGCGACGGATACGCTTCGGCTCGCCGAATATCTTTCCTGGTCGGGCGCGGAGGATCCGGAGCTCGAACCGGTGGTCGATCTCGCGGAGCGCGCTTGCACCCTGCGTCCCTCGGTCGACGCCTGCCTCTTTGCCGCGGCCCGAGCGGAGGAGCGTTCGGAGAAACTTCGATTTCTTCAGACCGCCGAGGGAGTCGAGCGCGGGCATCCTCGGGTTCGGTTGTTTCGGGCGGCGATGATCGCGTCCGGTCCAGAGCCGGAACGGATCGAAGGCCTCCTCCGCGCGTTCAACGAGCAGACTGCAGACGGGCTTCGGGCTCTCCTTTGGCGCGCCGAGACCCTGGCGGAGTACGACTTTCATGAAACCACGGACGCGCTCATTCGCCGCGCCGAGGCGCTTGCCCCGGAGGCTCAGTCGGTGCGGCGGGCTCGGCTGTCTTGGCTTTCTGGTCAGGGGGATCGGGACCGGCAGATCGAACTTCAACGCGCGATCCTCTCCGACAACTTCGACGACGCGGGTCCGCGTCGAGCCCTTATCTCGGATGCGCTGGAGCGCGATGAACACGATCGGGTGCGCGGGCAGCTTGAAGCGCTCCTGGCGGTGAACCCGGCTTCGACCAGCATCACCACCTACGCTGCTGCGATCTACGAAGCGATGGGCGAACGGGATCGCGCGATCGCCGCCTACCGTCAGGCGGTGGCCCAGACGCCGGAGGAGCCCGACCTGCATGTTTCGCTCGGCCGCGCGCTCCTTCGCCAGCAGCAGGACTGGGCGGCGACCGCATCGCTGCGGGCCGCCCTCGAGCTTCGGCCGCAAGACGCGCAGACGCGGAGGCTCCTCGAGCAGATTCGCCCGGCGCCTCGACCGGACGAAGCGTATGCGGTGGATAGCGACGTCATATTGGCGCGTCGGGGAGAAGGCGACGGCCAGCCGGCGACGGTCCTTCAAGATCTTCGCGTGGTGAGCGTGTACGAGAACGGGCTGAGTTCGTCGTTTAATCAAGTCGCCGCGCACATTCACAACGACGAGGGGACCCGGCGCTGGGGGTCCTACTCGATCGCGTTCGAGCCCGACACGCAGTGGGTGGATATTCGGATGGTCCGGGTCACCCGCCGCGACGGTCGGGTGTTTCGGGAGTACCGAACTGGCTCCCGGTCCCTCAGCGATCCGCGCTATCGCATTTACTACAACCGGCGGGCCCTGGTGGTGAGCTTTCCCGATCTCGAGCCGGGAGACACCGTGGAGCTCCGCTATCGGGTCGACGACGTCGCGCGCCGCAATGTGTTCGACGACTACTTTGGCGACCTTCAGATCCTTCAGCGAAACGAGCCGGTGCGCCGGATGGAGTACGTGCTGCTGACGCCAGTTTCACGCCAGCTCTACTTCAACGAGCCGGAGGTGTCGGGCCTGTCGCACCAAACGAGCACCGACGGGAATCGCCGGATTCACCGCTTCGCGCTCGAAAACCTACCGCCCCTTCGCCCCGAGTCCGGCATGCCGGGCGTGACTGAGCTCGCGCCCTACATTCATGTCTCGACCTACGCGAACTGGGAAGAGGTGGGTCGTTGGTGGTGGGGCCTTATCCAGGATCAGCTTCGGCTCAACGACTCGATCCGGGAGACGGTCGAGGATCTTACCCGCGGGGTGCGGGATACGCAGACGAAGGTCGAGCGGATCTATGCGTGGGTGCTTGACAACACGCGTTATGTGGGACTCGAGTTCGGCATCCACGGCTACAAGCCGTATCGGATTACCCAAGTGGTCCGTCGTGGCTTCGGCGACTGCAAAGACAAGGCGTCGCTCCTTTACGCAATGCTCGAACACGCTGGTGTCGATGCGCGGATCGTCTTGGTACGAACAAGGCGGAACGGTGCGATTTCGGAGCGCCCGGCCTCCCTTTCGGTCTTCGATCACGCGATCGCGTATGTGCCAGAGCTCGACCTCTACCTCGATGGAACCGCGGAGTACAACGGCACCGGTGAGCTTCCCACCATGGACCAGGGGGTCACCGTGTTGGTCGTAGGACCCGACGACGTCAGCCTCCGCCAGACACCGGTGCTTCCCGCCGCCGCGACCTTTGCGGAGAATCAGTATCGCATGCGTCTCGACGCGTCGGGCGACGCCGAGGTGGAAGGCACCCAGCGCATTGGCGGCGCGCTGGCTCAGCGCATCCGGTCCCGCTACCAGGCCCCAGGCACCCGGCGCGAGCGACTCCAGTCGTCGCTCGCGCAGGACTTTCCCGGCATCGAAATCGAGGAGCCGACGGTGCGCGACTTGGACGACCGGGAAGCGCCCGCCCGACTCGAGTGGCAGGGAAGGGTGCCGGAACTCGCGCAGGGACAGGGCGGAACGCTTCGACTGCGCCCCAACAATATGGGAAGTCTTACCCGAGGACTCGCGCGACTCGCACGGCGGCGCCATCCCCTCGATCTTCAGGGCCGCTTTCGTTCACAGGAGCGGCGAACGATCGAGCTGCCACCGAGCACCCAGGCTTCGGTTCCCGACAACTCGGACCTTCGATCCGACTTCGGGACGTTTCGGCTCGAGTACCAAACCCAGGGCCGGACGGTTGAAATCGAGAGCCAGTTCGAACTGAGCCAGGATCGGGTGACGCCGGAGGCGTACCCCGCATTTCGTCAGTGGCTCGAGCAGGTCGACGAAGCGAATCGCCGCTGGATCAGTATCCAGCCGGTGCAGTAGGGGGACGAACATGACCCGATACCGGTCAGCGACGCACGGCGTGGACTTCCTCCGCGGGAGTATGCTTGCACTCACGGTGGCCCTCGCCGCCTGTGGAGGTGCGCAGACGCCCAGCCAGGGCTTCGAAGGCATCGAAGCGATTCGGTCGAGAGCGGCCGAAAACCCAGATGACCCCGCAGCGTGGCGAACGCTCGCCGAAGCCGAGATGTTTTATCCGGGCGGGGACGCCGAGCGGGTTCGCGACGCCATCGATCGCGCGGTCGATCTCGCCCCGAGCGATCCGGTGGTGACGTTTCTGTCGATGTATGATCATCTGAGTCACGGCCGCTACCCGGCGGCGCTCGCAGCCGGGACGTCGGCGGTCGAACAAGCCCGGACGTCCGCCGATCCGCTTGCCCCCTACGTCGGTGAAGTCGCCCTCGCTTATCTGCGAGAGCTCGGCAGCAACGCACCGAACTTTGACGCTCTGGCGACGCCGGTGTTCGAGCGCGCGTATTCCGATCCTCAGCACCTCGGCATCCGAAGCCGAGTCTATGCGCTGCATGCCCTTTACTCGGTCGGGCGACGAAAAGCGGACCAAGCGCGGCTCGAACGACTCGAGTCGGACCAACCGTGCGTGACGAGCGCTCGGGTAGCGGGCCCCTTCGGACCGCACACCCTTCTCACATTCGATCAGACCCTTCCGGCGGAGGGCCGAGGGCCCCTCGCCGAACGCTACGACCTCGGTCCCGGCCGGGGAGAGTTCCCGGTCCGCGAAGTCGATGCGTTCAACTGTTCGCTCCCGCTTGGCGGTGGACCGCTTCGCGCCTCCGGTGGGTTTGTTGTGGAGACTACCATCGAGGTGTCGGAGTCGGGGTCGCACGCGTTCTATATTGCCTCCGCCGATGCGTTTAAGCTCAGCGTCGACGGCGAACTCGTCGACGCGGTGGACAATCGTCGAAGCCGTCCCGGATCGCTCCACGTGCTCGTCGCCGATCTCGAGGCGGGGACGCGTGAAGTCGAAGTCAAGGTGGCGACCCGAAACAACGGGCCATCGCTCGAGATCTATGTCGACCGGCAGGGGGCGTTTCCCGGGTACGACCCCGCCGGAGCCGAACCTCCCCTCGAACCATCGGACCCGTTTCGCGCGGCTCTCGCCTCGATCGTGGCGACCCTTCGCGGCGACGCGGTGACGGCTCGACAACGGCTGGTGCCGTTCCTTCGGGGCGATGTGCCCGGGCCACTTCGTGAGCTTCAGGCCTATGCGGCAGGGTCCTATCCGTACATTACGGAAGCCAAGGCTGCCGACGAGCAG
>JBCCZL010000205.1:0-14809 GCA_039187775.1 Myxococcota bacterium | reverse complement strand
TCGAAGCCGCCGGTGTCGATGAGCACGTATTCGCGCCCAAACGCTCGGGTGTCGGCGTAGTGACGGTCGCGGGTGACCCCGGGAATGTCCTCCACAATGGCGATCCGTCGGCCGGCGAGCCGGTTAAAGAGCGTGCTCTTGCCGACGTTGGGACGACCGACGATCGCGACCATCGGTCGCGCACTCTCGCCGCCCGCAGGAAGCGGGTCCCGCGCGGCGCGGTTTCTTTTCTGCTTCACCGCGCATCCTCTTTGAGGAGCTCCCGAGCCTTCTGCGGGTTACGGGTCCAACCTTCGACCACTTTGACCCAGAGTTTCAAGAAGACCTTGCGACCGATCATGGCCTCGATCTCCCTCCGCGCGGCGCTGCCGATCTCTTTGAGCCGCTGGCCCCCCGCGCCGATCACGATGCCTTTGTGCGAAGGCTTTTCGACGACCAGAGTGGCGTGAATCCGAGTGAGCCCGTCGTCGTCATGAAACTCATCGATGGCTACCGCGACGCCGTGGGGGACTTCGGCGCGGGTCCGCTCGAGGGCGGCTTCGCGAATGAACTCGGCGGCAAAGAAGCGCTCGGGACGGTCGGTGAGCGTATCGTCGGGATAGAGCCAGCCTTCGGGGAGCTGATTTCGAAGCTCACCCACCAGCTCCTTGAGGTTGGTCTTTCGGGTAGCGGAGATCGGGACCACCGCCACCACCCCTTCACGATCGAGCCAACGTTGAAGGAGCGGGAGGATCTTGGGTTTGTTCTCAACGCGGTCGACCTTGTTGATCGCCACCACGATCGGCTTGCGAGCGGCTCGGGCGGCTTCGTAGACCGGGTCGTCGGCGCGATCTTCGGGCGCGCGGCCCCGCTTGCCCAGATCGGTCAGAAGGAGCACGACCTCCACGTCGCTGAGGCCGGCTCGCGCTTCTTCGACCAGCATCCGGTGCAAATTGGTCTGCGAGCGGCCGATCCCAGGGGTGTCGACGAACGCGATTTGAGTTGGCGGGTCCTCTTCGACCATCACCCCGAGGACGCAGCTTCGGGTGGTGCCGGGGCGCGCGGTCGCAATGACGAGTTTCTGTCCGAGAAGGGCGTTGAGGAGCGTCGACTTTCCCACGTTGGGGCGGCCGACGATCGCACAGCGACCCGCGCGCCCATCCTCGGGAATGTCGCCTTCGAGTGCATCGGTTGCCGGGCTGTCCACCTCCATCGGGCGCATGATAGCCGGTCCGCGGAAACATGCTCCTTCTGTGTTTCCAGGCTAGGGTGAAGCGAGTGCTCGTGATTCGCCGGTTCGTTGGCCCTCTCGGAATCATGCTCCTTGCGGCGTGCGGCGCCGACGAGGTGCGCTCCGATGACGGCCCGCCCGAAGCTCCATCGACCTCCGTGCCGTATGTGAAGGCGCGGCCGGTCGATGAATCGCCGCGGGATCCGAGGGCTCCCGGATCGGAGGGACCGCCATCGCCTCACGAGCTCTCCGACCGGGAAGCGCAGTCTGACCCCGAAGCGCAGTCTGACCCCGAAGCGCAGTCTGACCCCGAAGCGCAGTCTGACCCCGAAGCGCAGTCTGACCCGGAAGCGCAGTCTGATCTTGAATCGGAGGTCGCGCCGTCCGGAGCACCCCTCGATCTCGCGGGCCTTGCCCAACGAAGCTGCGCACTGCCGAGTCGCGCGCGCGAAGTGCAGACCGAACTCGGCATCGAGTACCGGCCGGGGGTCCAGCTCGACTTGTTTCTGCCGCCTGCGCCGGGGCCGCATCCGCTCGTCGTGCTGGTCCATGGAGGAGGCTGGCGCGCGGGTGAGCGAGCCCACCTCACCGAAGAAGCTCGGCGACTGACGACCCTCGGCTATGCTGCCGCCTCGATCGATTACCGCCTCGCCCCCGAGGCTCTCTACCCCGCCGCGGTCAGCGACCTTCGATGCGCGATTCGATACCTTCGCGCGAGCGCCACTCGGTACGGGCTCCGGCCCGACCGCTTTGCCGCCGTGGGCCTGTCTGCCGGCGGGCATCTGGTGGCCGCGGTGGCTTCGTCCCCCGACGAAGAAGACCCATCGTGCGCGTCGGCGAGCGCCGATCTTCGGGCGTGGGTGGCGTACTTTGCGCCGTTTGATCTTCGGTCGGAGCAATGGCCCACCGCGACCTATCGCGTGATCGAGCGGTTTCTCGGTCCGGAGGATCTGGAGCGGCGAGCTCGGGAAGCGTCGCCCTTGCTTCAGGCGCGTCCGACGACCTCGCCCGCGCTCCTTGTTCACGGGACGGCGGACGAGACCGTTCCCCTCGCTCAGTCACAGCGAATGGCCGAGCGGCTCGAGGCGCTCGGCGTCCCGGTCCACCTTACCGTGGTGGAACAGGGAGCCCACGGCTTTCCGATGCTTTCAGGCCGACCCACCCACCTTTCGGCGGCGTGCACGACCTTGGCATTTCTCGAGCGAATGCTGGCCCCCCGGCGGATCTAACGTCTCCGGCTACGATCGGGTGGCAGAACCGGTGACGCCAGTCTCGCGCGATAAGGGCGCAAGGTGCCGGCGGCAGCGACGGCTCAGGCCCCTGGACAGCCGATGGTCTCCGACTCCGGATTGAAGCGACACGCGTAGATGAGCGTGGTCGAGCCAGAGGACGACGACGATGTCATTTCCGTCGGAATCGTCTCATCGAGACCCTCGCGGACGGTACCGGCGGGGAGCTGATGGAAGCCCGAGCCGGGGGGAAGCTCTTCGTACTGGGTGCCGCCGCCCGCGGCGTTGAAGGTTGCGTGCACCACCATGTAGTGGCCGGTTCCGGCGAGGTCGTAGATCCCGCGGAAGCTCGAACCGGTCACCGTGACCGAGCCGCGAGTCAGCTCACCTTCCGGTCCGGTGGCGACGACCTCATGCTCGCCTTCGTCGAGCTCGACGACGGCTTCCTGTCCCGGCTGAAGCTCATGGGTCTGACCGGCCACCGCGACGGTCACGGGCACCGGATGGGTGTTGTCGATGAACACCACATTGGCCTGGGTCTGAAAGTAGGTGTAGAGCGCGAAGCCGCCGCCGATGAGCGCCACGATTCCGGCAAATCCAAACTTGATGAGTGTACGCATACGAGCCCTCCCGAGAGCGATAAGCGTACCCCCTCCGTCCTCGGCTTGGCTATGCCTCTCGTGGAGGCCTGTGCCCCAGGCGCAGCCTCCCGCCGGTTCGGGACGATGCATTTTCACCGATTCCGCGCTGGAGCCTCGACCAAGAACCTCCTTCGCCGGACCGCGCCATTCCATGGACCATCCAAGAACCACGGGATTCTTGGTCGGCGCTCTGGCCGGACCGATGCGGAGCCGCCACGATGGACGGGGCGGCGCTGCGTACCCGCCGGCTTGGCCATGCATCCGATCGCGTTTCAGTTTGAGGTAGCGGGGATTCCCCGGACGATTGGAAGCTACGGAATTCTCCTCGCGATCGCGCTTCTCGTCGGGGCGTTTGTGGCGACGCGGGCCGCGGCTCGGGCCAAGCTCGATTGGGGGGCGGCGATCGCGGTGCTCGGATTCACGGTGGCGGCGGGGGGCCTCGGCGCGAGCACTCTCTTTGCGCTCGTGGAATGGGGGCGTACCGGGGATCCGCTGCAAGGCATTCGTCAGCCCGGGCTGGTGTTCTTCGGCGCCCCGTTCGGAGGCGGGCTGGCGTTTGTGTGGTCGGCACGGCGCCTCGGGCTACCGGCGCTTCGGTTTGTCGACGAAGCGATCGTCGCACTTCCCCTGGCTCATGCGGTGGGGCGGCTGGGCTGCTTTCTTGGAGGATGTTGTTTCGGTGCGCCTCATGACGGTTGGCTCTCGGTCACCTACACGCACCTCCTTGCGCCGGCTGCCTATCCGCCGGTCCCGCGCCATCCTGCCCCGCTCTATGAGTCCGTGGGCCTCCTTGCGATCGGGCTCGCCCTGGCGCTTCTGCCGAAACGAGCAATGGGAACCGGCCAACGCCTTTTTCTATACATGGCGCTCTACGGAGCGCTTCGCTTCGTCGTCGAACTCTTTCGTGGTGACTCGGTGCGCGGCCTGTATCTCGACGGAGCGCTCTCGACCTCTCAGCTGATCGCTCTTTGGGTGTTGGCTGCAGGAACGGCGGGACTTCTTCTTCGGCCGAGCGTCACGCGAGCACCGTCGCCGTCGGGCTAGAGCAATCCCGGGAGCCCCCCTTGGTACTGCGGGCGGTCGGCGTAGCGCGGATCCCCAAAGTACGTGCGCTCGGGTTCGCCCAAGAGCTGAAGCACGCTGGTATGGAGCTTGTTGTGCGGTAGCTGCTCGTCGTAGATGTTTGGTGGAGTGCAGTTCCCCGAGCCGTAATGGTCGTGGCAGAACGGGTCGTCGTGGTCGCGAAAGCGAAGATAGCGCCCGGTGCGAAGGCCTCCTGCGCCGCCCGCGAGCACAAACGGAACCATATGGCTGTTGTGAATCGATGGGTGGCCGAGCTCGTTCCCCCAGAGCACTAGAGTATTGTCGAGGACCGTCCCGTCGCCCTCGGGAATCGCGGCGAGCTGGTCCAGAAGGTAGGCGACCTGTTCGCTGTACCAGGTCTGCATCGCGATGTACTGCGCGCTTCCCTCGGTGCCTTGGGTGTGGGCCACGTCGTGATGCATGTCCCCGTTCAGGTTTAGCCACGGCATGGCGTACGGTGCGCCCGCGTGATGAATGGTGAGAGTCGCCACACGGGTGAGGTCGCACGCGAAGGCCTGCGCGATGAGGTCGGCCTGCGTTTGAACGATCGCCGGCTGTGCGTCCACGGACTTTGCATCAAGGCGGTTCGGCGAGGCCGGCGGCCGGCACGCCCCCGTCCCGACGTCGAGTTCGCGAGTGAGTCGGAGTTCGATGGTCCGGAGGGCTTCGGTGTGCGCTTCGAGTTTCATTCGCTCGGTGTGGGGAACGCGTCGGTCGAGGGCGGCAAGATCGTCGAGCGCGTAGTCGAGGACGCTTTGCCGCCGTCGGTGAAGTCGCTCCATCGCGGCTCGGGCCGCGCCCTCGTCTCCTCCCGTCATGAACTGAGCAAAGAACGATTCGTAGACGAGCGACGGATCGATCTGGGTGGGTTCTCGAACCAGTCCGCCGCCCGAGAAGCTGATCGTGTCATAGATCGACTGTCCTCCCTCGGTCAGCACCCCGAGGCGCATCGTCCGGCGCGGCGTGGTGGCTCCAATGGTCGTGGCGAGATGTTCGTCGATCGAGTCGCCGTAGGGCTGACCCCCGCGCTCCGGATGGTAGGCAGATCCGGTGAGGAACGTGGTCATTCCGCCCTCGTGGCCGGTGGCGGCCTCCTCGGCGAGCACCCGGTAGTCGACGCCGTCGAGGACCACGAGCTGGTCCCGATGCCGCTCCATCGGCCGAAGGACCGACCCGTCGAAGTCAAATGTGAAGTCGGTCTCGCTCGCCGCGCCGCCGCTGCTCGAGCGGGGGCGCCAATTGCGGAGCACCGAGCCATGGGGCGTGAAGATCGCGAGGAATCGGCAGGGCCGGTCGTCGCGGCCGCGGGCGACCGAGGGGGCGAGCCCGCGAGCGATCGGTAGGGTCATCGCCGCGGCACCGAGACCGCGAAGGAGCGTACGTCGGCTGACAGTCATTGTCCTCCTCCCGCGGCGGTGGTGGTACGCCGAAAGAAATCTTCGCTTCGACTCAGCGCGACGAGCACCTCGAGCATCGTCGGGTCGCCGTCGGGAACCGTGTCGAAGATCGGCGCATAGTCGCAGCCTTCCGTTCCGTCTTCCGGATGGCGACCCCGGGCGTACCGAACCGCTTCCCGCACGAAGCACCGCTGCGCCGCCTCGCTCTCCGCGAGCCGGACGCCGAGTTCCGAACCCCCAGAAAACGGTCCCGTGAGTCCTTCGATGCCGATCACTTCGCCCAGCGCATCGACGGCGACCCCCTGGTCCTCGGTGCGAAAGCGACCGATGCCATCGTACTGCTCGAAGCCGAACCCAATGGGATCGATCCGAGAGTGGCAACCCCGGCACGCGTCGTTGCTGGTGTGGGCGTCGATCCGCTCGCGGGTGCTCAGGCCCGGGGCGGGTGGTTCCACGTCCATCTCCGCGTCGGGCGGGGGATCGGGAAGCTCGACGCACAGCAGTCGACGAAGCACGAACACCCCTCGGAGGATCGGCGCGCTCTCATTCGGATGCGCATAGCGGGAGAGCACCGCGGGTCGCGTGAGCAGCCCCGCCCGTTGCTCGCCGTCGGCGAACATGACCGGCGTGCTCGGGTCGGTGCTCTCAAGTCCGAGGATCGGAGCCAGCGTTGCGTCGGCGAACGCGATCGGGGAGGTCATGAACTCGCGATGCGAACCTTCGTGTTCCGTCACCGTGTGTTGAATGAACGCGTCCAGGTCGTGCGCCATGCTCGCGCGGAGCTCGGGGCTAAACTCGGGATAGGTTGACGGGTCCTTGGACACGGATTCGAGGTCACGAATGCCGATCCATTGCCGGACCCAACCCTGCTGGTGGCCGATTCCTGACGCGAAGAGCCTTCGCACCTGGGCTTCCCGTTCGTCCGGGCTATCGAGTCGGCCCTCGTCGGCGGCGCTCCGAAGCTCGGCGTCCGGGGGCCCGCCGGCCACCATGTACGAAAGGAGTGCGGCCACCTCGTGCGACGTCAATGCGACATCACCGGCGGTTTCAGCTCCGAGCTCGGTGCGGTACAGAAACGCCGGCGACATCAGCACCGCTTGGATAACGAGCTCGAGGCCCGAGGCCAACGAACCTTCCTCCCCGCTTCGGTAGACCGTGAGGAGCCGGTCCCGTTCCGCGTCGCCTAGCGGTCGACGGTAGGCTTCTCCCGCGAAGCGATCGATGAACGCCAACGCGCAGGCTTCGTCTGGCATCGACGGATCGCAGTCGGTCCAGCGGGGGAGGTTCGAGAGCGCACGAACGGAGTAGTGCTCGGCCGCTGCGAAGAGTTGATCACCGAGTTGCCGGGTCACGACGAGGGAATCGGCGTCGTTGTCGTAGCCGTTGGAGACGGGATCCGGCACGATCCCGGCGGGTGGCGGACTCTCCTCTCCGAGGAGGCTGGTGACCGAAGCAAGGTACTCGCGGCGAGTGAGGCGACGCAGCCGGCGTGGAAGGAGTGTCACCGGCGAGTCCCCGCAGAGCTGGGCTTCGATCGGCACGACTTCGCGGATGGGAGACTCTTCGGCGGGTGTGCTGAGCTTTCCCGTGCACCCCACGGATAGCGAAACGAGGAACGTGATCGCGCAACCGGGTCGAACCGCCATGACCGTTATTGCTCGGCCGACGCCCCGTTTATGAGGCGCTCGAAAAATTTCTTCGATTCGGCGGAAACGGTTTGTGGTACCGATATCGTGTGCGCGCAGCTCCTACCCCATTGGTGTTGACAGGGGTGGCGTGGGGAGCAGCGTGGATGGGAGCGGTGGCTCCGGCGTACGGACAAGACTCTGCGTACGGACAAGCGGATCGGTCGGCGCTGGTCTGGAACCAGGCCGAAGGAGCCATGGCCTGCATCGATGCGGACACCCTCGCCGGAGCGGTCGAATCTCGCCTTGGCCGCGCGGCATTCGCTGCTGACAGCGAACGCGTGTTCGAGGGGGTAATCGCGCCCCGGCGGGATAGTATCGGCTTTGAAGTGACATGGACCACGCGAGACCGCGAAGGCCGTTCGCTCGGCACTCGAGTCATCGCGAGTCGATCCGAATCGTGTCGTGCGATGGACGACGCCATCGTGCTTACCCTGGCGATCCTCGTCGATCCCGCGGCGGCGCTAGGCGCTCCATCCGAGCCCGACTCGGAACTAGAGCCCGAGTCGGACGGCGAGCCCGAGCCGGAGGGCGAACCTGAACCGGAGGGCGAACCTGAACCGGAGGGGGAACCCGAACCCGAACCGGAACCCGAAGAGGAACGAGGCTCCGAGTCCCCCGATGTTCTTCAATTCCGGGTCGAGGCGTCGCTCCTCGGGGCCGTGGGATGGCTGCCCGAGCTGAGTATCGCGGTGGGCCTCCGCGGTGCAGTAGCTCTCTGGGGCTGGCTCGGAATCGAAATATTTTCCGTTGCTTGGCTGCCGCGGCGCCACAAGGACGAAAACGGCGACGCCGAGTTCGCTGCCTACGGTGGAGGGGCGGCGTGGTGTGCGGATCGGAGGGTCACTCCGTTCCTCACGCTCGGGGGCTGTATTGAAGGCCACATCTACGCGCTTCTCGCCGAAGGAACGTTTCCCGAAGATAGCGCTCAGTTCACCCGGGCCGAGGTAGTTTCCGCGGCCTCGCTCCGTGCGGGACTCGCGGTCGGGCCGATTCGTGTCGGGCTCGCGGTTGGTGTCGGAGTGCCGATCGTTCGGGATCGGTTCTTTGTCGAGCTGCCCGACGGAAGCGAACGGGAGCTCCACAAAACTGGGCCGGTCCTCGGCTGGGCGGGACTGAGTTTAGGAATTTCGCCCTGAGTTGATAATAATCGGTCGTGGCCTACAACACAGAACGGGGCGTGTTGCCCGATCTGGATACGGTCTTTCGTGAGCATGCGGCATTTGTGATGAGGGTGGTCCGTCGAATGGGCGTTCCTGAACGCTATGTGGAAGATGTGTCGCAGGAAGTGTTCTTGGTCCTGCATCGCCGCCTTAAGGACTACGACCCCGCGCGTCCGCTTCGGACGTGGATCTACGGAATCGCAAGCCGCACGGCGCTTGGCCAGCGGCGCCGGGCCCACCATCGGCGCGAACGGCTCGATAGTTCGCCGGAGCTTCCAGCGGTCGATCCGGAGCAAGAGCGGGCGATGCAGCGAGCCGAGGCACGCGCGGTGTTGGACCGAGCCCTCGATTCACTCGACGCCGACAAACGTACGGTATTTGTCGCCTACGACCTCGAGGGGATCCCCATGAAAGAGATCGCCTCGGGCCTCGGCTGGCCGCTCCAGACGGCCTATTCCCGCCTTCATGCGGCGCGGCGTCGGGTTCGGGAGTCGGTCGAAGCGACCGATCTAAGGCGGTCCGCCGGATGAAGCCCGAAGACGATGCGCCTTGGTGCGATCCGGAGAGCGCTCTTTCCCCGGCGCTCCGAAGCGCGATCGATTCGGCGACTCTCGACGAGCCGAGTGATGAGGCGGTGGCGTCCCTTCATGCCTCCCTTGGCGTCGCCCTGGGAGCCGGTGCGGGGGCGGCCACCGCGGCGACCACCGCGGTCAAAGGAGCGGGAGTCGCCGGCGCGGCGGTAAAGGGCGCGGTCGCGAAAGGAGCGGCGCTCAAAGTCGCTGCGATGGTGGCCGGGGCAAGCACCATCGCCGTGGGAACCGTGGCGCTGGTGGTGTATGTCGCGGTCGGCCCGGAGGATCCTCCCGCGGTCGAGCCCGCCCCCGAGCGTGCGGCCCCCGCGACGGTGCAGGCGACTGCGATCGAAGCGCCGGTGACTCCTCAAGAAGACACGTTGCCTGCGTCACCGGAGGAAGCCGCTCCTTCGCCGGAAGAAGATCCATCTTCGCGGGAGGAAGCTGGGCTGGAAGAAGCGGCATCTTCGGCGGCGGCCAACGCGCCCGGTCGGCGGATGCCAACGGATCGGATCGTCGATGAGGCTGCGCTCCTCGAACGAGCCCGAGGTGCCCTCGCGAGCAACCCGGGGGAGGCGCTTCGCCTCGCGGAGACCCACCGACGAAGGTTCCGACGCGGGGCGCTCGTCCAAGAACGGGAAGTCCTGACCATCGAGGCGCTTCTTCGCCTTGGCCGTCCCGCCGCCGCCGAACGACGGGCCGAGTCCTTTGCCCGTCGCCATCCTCGATCCGCCCACCTCGAGCGCGTTCGTCGCCTCGTGGGCTCTCCGTGAGCCGGGCCTGGATCGTTCTCGCCTTCTTGATCACCGGGTGTAGCGAGGACCTCCGTCTCGGACGAGTGGGGGCCGCGATTCCGGAGCTTGGGCCCCGTACCTTGGCGGTTCAGTCGAACCATACCTGCGCGCTCGGGAACGCGCGGGTATGGTGCTTTGGCAGCAACCTTCACACCCAGCTCGGAGTGCCGGAGTTCGGGAACGACATGCTGCCGGTCGAAGTCTTGATGCCGGACGGTCGGCGTGCCGTGGAGCTCGCGGCCGGTCGTAGCTTTAGTTGCGCGCGCCTCGACGATGGCGGAGTAGTTTGTTGGGGAGGCAACGAGTTTGGCGAACTCGGTCGCGGCACGATCGAAGCCTTCGACGAAAATCGGGAAGGTCGCGCGCAGCCGGTTCGTCTCGTGGGGGTTCCTCCCGCAGAGGGAGTCTTTGCGGGGGCGCACGGAGCCTGTCTCGTCGATGAGCGCCGCGATCTCTACTGCTGGGGAAGAAATCACTTCGGGCAGATCGATCCGACGTCGATGGACCTCACGGTTCCCGAACCTCGACGAATCCAAGGGGTTGCCGCTTTTGAGGTGGCCCTCGCAGAGCAGCACACGTGCGTCCGTACGCTCGATCAGCGCGCTCAGTGTTATGGGGCCAACGAGGCGGGTCAGCTGGGGGATGGAACGACGACGGATCGACGGGCGCCGGAGGAGCCGTTCGACCTTGGTCCGATCACCCGCCTGGTGGCCCTCGACGTGGGGCGCGAAGCGGCCCGAGCCACGACCTGCGCGCTTCGCGAGGACGGTACGGTTCGCTGCTGGGGGGAGGACGACGTCGGCCAGGTTGGCAATGGCGACGAGCCGGCGGATCTTCGAGTGCCCAACGATGTGGTGGGTCTTTCAGGAGTCGAGGAGTTGGTCGCCGGGCAGCGCGGGGTCTTGGCACGAACGCGAGCGGGTTGGTTTGCCTGGGGGTTTAACCAAACCAGGGCGTTCGGCTCGGGGCCATCCGCGATGAACGTTGCGGTTCCCCAACCGGCGCCGTTCTTCGACCGCTTTTCGTCGGTGGGCATCGGGACTCACCATGCGTGCGGCATCGAAAACAACGTCGTCTTTTGTTGGGGGACCAGCGTGTTTGGGTCGCTTCCCGGAGTTCCGATGGACGGCGAACTTCTGACTCCGACGCCCTATCCCATCCCCTAGCCCGTCCACTGAAATCGCCGGCCGGTCGAGGTTCGAGAACCGGCCCCTCGGTCTTGACCCCAGAGGGCTCACGGCGTTCGCGAGATTTCTGCCCCGCGGTCTCGCTGCGGCGGCCCATCGAAGCCTCGTCACTCGAGGATCGGCGCGCTACAACAGAACGGTGCGCCGACTCCTGATCCTTAGCGCTCTCCTGCCCGCGCTGCCGCTCCTCCTTGGCGGTGACGACGTCGTGGGAGTCGAGAGCGCTCCGGATCCGACGCTGGCGCAGCGACAGCAGCGTCCCGAAGTGGTGTGGATCGAGCCGGGTTGGTTCATTCGCGGTTCGAATCAGCGTGCGGTGTGGCGGGCGGTCAGCCTGTGCACCCGTCATCTTCCCCCGGCCCTACCCTTTTCGTGTCAGTCCGAAGAGTTCGTGGTCGAGCAACCGCAGGTCCGGGTCTATGTGTCTCGCTTCGGGATCGACCGGACCGAAGTGACGTGGGCCGCGTACCGACGTTGCGTTCTCGCGAACCGTTGCCCGCCTCCATTCTTCAGCGAAGGCCATGATCCGCCGGCGTCCGGCGGCGACGCTCCCGACCCCTCCTGGCGAGAGACCCGGCTCGCGCTCGATGACCATCCGGTGGTCGGCGTGACCTGGGGCGAAGCGCAGCGGTTTTGTGAGTTTGTCGGGGGACGCCTTCCGACGGAGGCGGAGTGGGAGCGAGCGGCCCGAGGGAGTGACTCCCGCACCTTTCCGTGGGGCCGCTACTACAATCCTCGCCTGGCGAACCATGGCGACGGGGCGTTCCGTCCGGATCTCGCCGATGGCTTTCGCTACGCCGCGCCGGTGGGCTCCTACCCCGATGCGGTGAGCCCTTACGGTCTTCTCGATATGGCGGGCAACGCCTTCGAATGGACGAGTGATCGCTTCGCCGAAGATGCCTACTCGGCAGAGGGCCGAGTGGATCCCGAGGGACCGGTCACCGGTGGCTACCGAGTGATTCGTGGAGGTTCCTGGCAGTTTCCTCCATTCGCGCTCCGGGTCAGCCATCGGGCGTATCTCGGAGAAGGCGAGCACCGGGCCGATGTGGGCTTTCGCTGTGCTTACGAAGAGTGATCGGCAAGTTGGACGGGCCGGACTTTGTGCGCCATGCGCGGTATGTTGCTGGTGGGGGATCGGGACGCTATCCTCCGCCGGCTTCCACGAATTTCTCGAGGAGAGTAAGAGCCGTGCGCCGAATTATTCCTTTCTTTTTCCTCCTGCTCATCGCCGCCTGCACCGGCGATGCGGGCGACACGTGCCAGTTCGACGAAGACTGCAACAGCGGACTGATTTGCTGTCCTCCGAACGCCACCCGCGGGGTCTGCGCGGTAACCTGCGACACCGTGGATGCTTCGGTCCCTGATGCCTCGCTGGATGCGGGCGACGCGGAGTCGGGGGCGGTAGATGGGGACGTGGGATGTTCGGTGGGTGAAGACGGGGGCTCCGGGGTGGGTTGTGGAGCGGGCGAGTACTGTCAACGTGACGGCTGCGCGATCGCCGGCACGTGCCTCCCCATTCCGGATGGCTGCGGCACGTTGGCCCCGGTCTGTGGATGTGACGGCGTCACCTACTTGAACTCCTGCGAGGCTGCGACGGTGGGGACCTCCCTCGCATCGACCGGGGAGTGCGCCGGTGATCCTCCGGATGCTTCGGTCGACGCAGCGATCGATGCGACCATTGATGCGACGGTCGATGCGGCCGTTGACGCGATGCCCGACGCGGACGCGGGCGCCGACGGTTAGAGCGCCAATCCTCGTCTTTGGCTCCGATGCCCAGTACTCTCCGGCCGTGCCCGGGGACGACGACGGGTTTTCTGCGCCCATCGATCCGCTGATCGGCCGAAACCTCGGCGGCCGTTACCGGCTGATCTCACGTCTTGGCACCGGCGGAATGTCGACGGTCTACCTTGCGCGGCATGTGCTCATCGATCGGCTGATGGCCATCAAGTCGCTTCGCCGCGATCTGGCGGCCGATCCGATCCAGCGCGACCGCTTTCTCCGCGAAGCCCGCGCGGTCAATCGCATCAACCACGAGAACATCGTAGAGATCACCGACTACGGCGAGACCGACGATGGCCTCGCCTATTTGGTCATGGAGTATGTGCCAGGCGAATCGCTCCTTCGGGCGATGGATGCGGGCCCGATGCCCGAGCCCCGCGCGATCCACCTCGCGATGCAGATCGGTCAGGCCCTCGCCCGGGCCCATCAGATGGGCGTGATCCATCGCGACCTCAAGCCGGAGAACATCCTTCTCGTCCCGCGGAAAGGCCAGCCCGACTTCGTGAAGATTCTCGACTTCGGCATCGCCAAGATCCTCGACGCGCCTTCGCTCACCGGGAGTCAGCAGATCTTCGGAACGCCGGGCTACATTGCGCCGGAGTACATCCAGTCCACCCAGATCGATGGGCGTGCTGATCTTTACTCGCTGGGCGTCATGCTCTACGAACTGGTCACCGGGGCCCTTCCCTTCGACTACCAGTACCCCGGCGATCTTTTGGTCAAGCACGTGACCGATCCGCCGGTGCCCCCCTCGAAGCGGCTGCCATCGGTGTCGGGCCCCGTGGAGGCGTTTATTCTTCGGTGCCTCACCAAAGATCCCGATGAGAGATTTCGTGACGCCTATCACTTCGTCGATGAGCTTCGACGGGTCAGCGAAGTGGTGGGACCCGAGACCCATTGGGCCGCCATGAACGAGCCGCCAAACCGTCCGACCTTCGTGGCGGGCTTGACCCCCGACGAAGGTTCGCCGCTCGGCGGACGAACCATTCCGAGTGGGCCGCCGGAGCTCATGCCTGCCGCGGTTCCCACCCTGAGCGAACCGCGGCTGCCGAGGGAGACCGACGAGCTTCGCCGAATGACCATCCCCGAGGCCCCGTCGATCGAGCTCGTGAGCCGTGCCGATGCGGACGAACCTCTCCTTCCGCCGTCCACGCCGAAAGAAGCGATCCCATTTGACCAGAAGGTAGACGGAATCATCGGCGTCCGGCGATGGCGTCGACGCTGCGACGCACTCCGGAAAGCGGTCGAGCAGGAGACCTCGCCGCCCGAAGCGATCGAGCGAGCCTTGGCAACTGCTGAAGGAATTCTCGAGAGCTTCGAAGGGGACGCGGTGCTTGCTAGTCAGAAGCAGCTCTCGCTCGAGGAGCGCCAGAAAGAGGCTCGACGATTTCGGTTGGAGCTCGGTGCCTCGATCGACGATTTGGCGGGGCGTCTTTCCTTGGCGGAGCGGTCCGCAAACTCGCTCGAGGAAGAATTGGCCACGCGTCGGTCGACGGATCGGGAGGACCGGATTAGCGAGTTTTCGCTCTGGGCCGAGGGCGCCCTCGAGCAGGAGGTGGCGACGCGCCGGGCCGAAGTCGTTGGCCTAACCAAGGAGGTGGCGCGCCTTCGTGAGGAGCTCACGCGACGCAACGAGGAAGCGGAGGGAGCGCTTTTTGCTGAGAGCGAGCGCCTCGATCGCGATATGGAGAAGCTTGAAGCCAAGGCCGCTGCGCTCCGAGGTCTGTTGAACGAAGTCGAAGACTACGTTCGCACGCAGTGGGGGCATTAACCCTGCGATTTCAGGCCCTCGGCCGAGCGATCATGATAGGCTCAGCCCATTGTTCGCAGGAGCTCGAGGGAGGAAGCAGGAATGCACCGATTGGGTTTGATGACCCTGGTTTGGCTCGCCATCGTTGTGCCAGCCACGACCGCTCTGGCCCAGACCGATGAGGAGCGCGCTCGCGCGCGTGACTCGTACGCGCGAGGTCAGGAGCTGTTTCGTGCGGGCGAGTACGATGAGGCCGAAGCGGCGTTTAATGATGCGTACGATGCCATCCCTAATCCGATCGTTCTTCTCGGCATCGCCG
>JBCCZL010000204.1:0-14834 GCA_039187775.1 Myxococcota bacterium | reverse complement strand
GTTAGAGTTTTCAATATCCACCGCTTTCACCAATCCCACTAAATTACAGGCCACATAGTCGGTGGTTTTAAATCCGGATTGTTCATTAATCTGCCTCGACCTGGGGCACCGGATCCTCACGGATGATTTCTCCCGGGACGTAACAGAAGTGCTGCCGCGCCGTACCGTCCTCGAGGTTCAGGAGAAAGCCCATGTTCTCGGTCGTCGCAGCGATGGTGTTCTCGTCGATCGCTACGATGTCGGCAAACGGCTCTTCGATCTCGGCGAAGCGAAACTCCCGCGGCGTCTCGCCCCATTCCACCAGCGTCCCAATACCCGTCGAGAGGAAGATGCGGTCGCCCGCGAGGGTGACGCCGGATGCCGGCCCCAGCGCCGAAATATCTTCGGATCCGAGGTAGATCTGGTCGCCAGCGGGCGGCGCTCCAGTGTCGGACGCACAAGCCGCAGCAGCACCAAGCAGCAAAATCAAAATCATTCGGATACTCATCGGTCGCATCTCCTTCCGTCGTGTTCAGCCGGGCCCCGCGGCGCGGAGCGTGATCGGACGCCGATCTCGAATCGGCGCGGAAACTTCAATCAAGAGGACATCGTCGAGCGGCTCGCCCGCCGTCCAGCGCAGCTGCACCGATCCGCTGCTTCCCGGCTGGAGGCGGGTGGGCGCCGCCACGATCTCGAGGGAGGGCGTCGGCACGCGCATCGCGGTGGTGAGCGAGACCTCTTCCGCGCAGTCGTTCTGGATCCGAATCTGACCCTGGAGCTGCTGACCCGGCGCTTCGGCACGACCAAGGAACAGCTCGAGCGGAGGAGACGCGGTGAGGCAATCACTCAGGGGCCGTGGCGCGGGAGGCACGCCTATGTCGAGGACCACATCGACCGGTGGCGCATCTCCCCCGGGTCCTCGGACTTGAATCCGAACCTCGTCGCCAAGGCTTCCAACGCCGAAGATTTCAAAGCTCCCGTCGTCTTCCGCCACCACGACCTGCGTCGGAGTCGCCACATCGAGGTTGGCGCTCCACACCAACGTCTCGACTTCGGTCGTCGGCTCGGTCGCCGTGAGCGAGGTGAACCCCATGTCCCCACCCTCCGCGCTCCCCGGTCGCCCAAGAAGACTGACGCCGCCCGATGGAGGACCCACCGGCACACCCACATACACCTGGTCGGGATCGAAGTTTGGTGGATCGGGCTGGGGCGTACCCACGCAGGCAGCCGCCCAGGCGATAAGCCCCGCGGCGAGGATCAAACCTGAGAACGACCAGCGCACGCTCCTCCCTTGAGCACGACTCATGCCCATCATCGTCGTTCGAAACCATTGACTTTTTCACTACTCAGAGTGTTCATTTCTGTTCACCTACCATTTCGTGTGCTACAGATATGAACACTATGGCGCGACCCGGCTCCGAGACGGTAGTGGGGCGCTACGAAATCCGCGGCCGACTCGGGGAGGGCGGTGAAGGCACCGTGTTCCGAGTCTGGGACCCGCTGACCGATCGGATCCTCGCCCTGAAACGACTTCCCGCGCGAAACCCACGGGCAGTCGAACGGTTCTACAAAGAGTTCAGCGCCCTGCGCGAGGTGGTTCACCCTCAGCTCACCCAGGTGTTCGACTTCGGGATCGAGCGGCGCCCCGGCGCGACTCCTCGGTGCTTCTTCACCTCGGAGCTCATCGAAGGAACGACCCTCGATGCCTTTGCGGATGGCCGCTCCTACGAAGAGGTCGCCTCGGCGGTGGAGGATGTGCTTCGGGCGGTTCTCTTTCTTCACACAGTCGGCCTCCGACACAACGACCTCAAACCGGCAAACATTCTGGTGTCGCCTGAAGGGCGAGCCACCGTCATCGACCTTGGCCACGCGTCTGCCCTCCGCACCCCCGCGAGCGACACCGTCGCGGGCACCCCCCGGTTCGTTGCGCCGGAGCTCCTTGCCGGCGAACCGGCCGACGAACGCTCGGACCTCTACTCGCTCGGTGTCGTGTTCGAAGAGGTGGCGCGTCGAGCCCATCGTGTGGAACGGCTGGCCGCGATTGCCCGCCAACTACAGGAGCCGTCACCTGAGCACCGGCCGGACAGTATGCACGCCGTCTTGGCGGCCCTCGGAATGCGCGCCGACGACCATCGGGGCCGTTCGTTGTCGTTTCTCGGTCGAAGAGCCGCGCTGGACTCGGCAACGCAGTTCCTCGCGAGCCTTGCCTCAGCCTCCGAGACCGAGCGTCTTGACCTTAAGCACGAAGCCGGCCCACCGATGCTCACTGCGGTGGGCCCAACCGGATCGGGGCGGTCGCGACTGCTCGCCGAATGGAAGTGGCGCGCGCAGCTTCGGTTCCTCTGTGTCGAGGGTTTCGCCCGAAGGCCGCTCGCAGTGCAGGAGCTCCTGAGCGTTGCCGCTCGACTGCACGACGCGCCTCACGACGCCCGGGTGGTCCCCCTCGCGCTCACTCAGCTCCGCGCCCGGTCCGAACCCACGATCTTAGTCCTCGACGACATCGATGCCCTTGCTCCCGGACAGCGGTCCCTCTTCGATGCGCTCCTCCGTATGCTCGAGCCTGGCGATCCGGTGGCGGTCATGGCGACCGCCCTCCAGGCCCCCCCGACGGGGCTGGTGGTGGACGTCGGACCCCTCTCCGACGAAGACGCGCGGCGATTTCTTGGGGCAACCGTCACGGGCCACCAACTCACCGAGGCGCTCGATGCGAGCGGTCGGCTGCCGGAGGATCTTGCGAGGATTCGCGACCGGCCAAAAGGCGTGAGTCCGCGGCAGGCCCTCGCGGACACAAGCCTCCCGCAAAGCCAGGCCGCGGCTCTCGAACGGTTGCCTCCAGAAGCGCGCCGCGCCCTCGCCACCGCGGCCGCCCTCGACGGTCGGCTGTCTTCCTCCGTGGTCGAAGCGCTTGGTTTTCGCCGTTCGGATCTTCATGGGCTGGTGGCCCGCGGTGGTCTTCGAGTCAACGGCGATGGCTACTGGCTTCCCGCGCAGGGCGATGCGCCGCGTCTTCTTCGAGTGCTTCCAACGGAGGCACGAGATGCCCACCGCGCCCTCGCCGAAGCGCTCCCTGCGTCAGCCGCCGCGGAACGCGTGCGCCATTTGCTTCTCTCCGGCGACTCCGCAGCGGCGGCAGTGCTTCGCGCTTCCGCAAAGGCGGCCCGCGGTGAACCGCTGCGGTTTGCGCGAGCGGCCGCACTGTTCGGCGAACCGGAGGCTGCCGGGGTGGATGACCCTTCGGCGTTTCTTTTGGCCGCAGAGCTCCTGGAGGCGAGCGGCGACCCGCACACCGCGCTCCGCGTCCTCGCTCGGGGCAGGCGCCATCATCCGCAGTGGAGCGAACCGACGTTGTACATCCGGGCTGGTTCGGCGCTGCTAAGCCGAGGACGAGGCCGTGCCGCCCTCCGACACCTCCGCCGGGCGGGAAACCGCACGGAGGCCAGAGCGCTCGTGGTTCGGGCCCTCGTTCAGGTCGACGAACCGGCGGAAGCGGAACGCGTTGCCGAAGCGGCGCTTCGAGAGGACCCCAACCCCGGAGAGTTATTGGAAGCGCTCGGCATCGCGCTCAGCTATCAGGGTCGAAACGACGAAGCTCGGAGGGCGCTCGACCGCGCGGTAGCCGCCACTCATCACCGCGATCCTCGGCCCCGCTCACTGGTTCGCCTGCGGAGCTATCTTGCGATCGTCGCGTTTCGACAGGGTGACCTCGTAGCCGCGGCATCGAACTACCAGGCCGCGCTTCAGGCCGCGAATCAACATGGGCTTACCGACCAGATCGCGAGCGCTGCGCTTAACCTAGGCACGGTCCAGCACCGGCGCGGAGACTACGGTCCCGCTCTCTCGAGCTATCGGGAGGCGCGGGTCATGGCGCAGGCGATCGACAAGCGCCGAACCGAGATCGCCGCCCTCTACAACGAGGCCCAGTGTCTGTCGGATGTGGGACTGTTCGTTCGAGCCCAAGAGCAAGCCCAGCACACCCGAACGCGAGCGGAGGAGGTGGAGCTTCCATTTTTTGTCGCGGCCGCGGACATGCTGCTCGGCGAGGTCGCCACCGGTCGAGGCGACACGGACGCCGCGCTTCTCCACCTCGACGGCGCCGACGAACGCTTCGCGGACATTGGCGCATCTCGGGAGCGCATCGACGTCGCGCTTGCCCGGGCCGAAGCCGAACGGCGAAGCGCCAATGCAGACGCTGCCCGGCAAGCGATCGAGGCTGCCGAAGCGAAGGCCGCGGCGAGCGGGGCCGAAGACCTCCTCGCACGGGCAAAGCTCCTCCGGGCCCAGCTCGCGCTTGACGGGGGGGAGGCCCCCGCCCTCGAGACCTTGGAAGAAGTCAGCCGCTACGCCGGAGAGAGTGGTCAGCGCGACCTTCAGGCGGAAGCGGAACAGAGCCTGGCTGCCGCCTGTCGGCTCCGCGGTGCACCCGCGGCGGCGGAGCGGCACGCACGAAATGCCGCCGAGCTTTGGGACCGCTGCGCGGCCACCCTCGATGGGCCGATGCGCGATGCGTTCCGATCCCATCTCCGGCGGCAACGAAGCACACCCGAGCCCGATCGCACCGAAGCACCTCGCTCCCGCGAGCGGACGCTCGAACGCCTCATCGCAATCAACGGCAAGCTCGCCGCCTCGCTGGACTTCGGCGAAGTCCTCGCGTTCACGATGGACGCGGCGATCGAACTGACCGGGGCGGAGCGAGGGTTCGTGATCCTCGCTCCCGGCAATGCGGAGACGAGCGCCGGCCTCGAGGTCGCGATCGCGCGAAACGTCGACCGAGAGCGCGTGGAGAGTGCCTACCTCAAATTCAGCCGGAGCATCGCCGAAGAAGTCATTCGCACCGGCGAACCGATGCTCACCACCGATGCGTTTCACGACCAGCGGTTTGCCGACGAGCGGTCGGTGCAGGCGATGCGGCTCCGCTCGGTCCTTGGCGTCCCCATTCGCGCTCGCGGCAAAGTCCTTGGCGCGCTCTACCTCGACAATCGTTTCACCCGCGGAAAGTTTGGCGACCACGACATTGCCGATCTTCTCGCGTTTGCGGACCAGGCCGCGCTGGCGCTGGAGAACGCACGCCTGTTTCGAGAGCTCGGCGACCGCACAAGGCAGCTCGAAGAAGAGCGTTCCCGGATCGAAGCGTCGCTCGCGGATCGCACGCGAGAAGTTGTCCATCTTCACCGGACTCTCCGCCTCGCCGAGCCCGGACCACGAAGTGGACTGGTCGCGAAGAGCCGAGCGATGGAGGCGCTCCACGCGGCGATGGACCGGGTGGCGGACACCTCGCTCACCGTGCTGGTGACGGGCGAGAGCGGGACCGGAAAGGAACTCGTCGCCCGGGCGCTCCACAGCGAAGGGCCTCATCGCGAGCAGCCGTTCGTAGCGATCAACTGCGCCGCGATTCCCGACGCGCTCCTCGAATCCGAGCTCTTCGGGCACGTCAAAGGCGCGTTTACGGGAGCCGAGCGAGAGCGCGAAGGACTGTTCGTGGTCGCGAGAAACGGCACCGTGTTCCTCGACGAAGTCGGTGAGCTCCCGCTCTCCACGCAGGCCAAGCTCCTTCGGGTGCTCCAGGAGCGGGAGGTGCGTCCCGTGGGGGCGACTCGGGCCCAGCCGATCTCGGCGCGGATCGTGGCGGCGACAAACCGGAACCTCCGAGAGGAGGTGAACGCGGGACGCTTTCGCGAAGACTTGTTCTACCGCATTGCGGTCGTGGAGCTTCGCCTCCCCCCGCTCCGCGAGCGAAAGGAAGACATCCCGCTCCTTGTCCACGACCTGCTCGAGCGTGCCGCGAGAGAGCTAGGCCGAAAAGCGCCCGGGCTCACCAAGAAGGCTCTCGAAGCCCTCCAATCGCATGACTGGCCGGGCAATGTGCGCCAACTCGAAAATGTGCTTCGGCAAGCTCTCGTGATGGCCTCCGATCCGATTCGTCCGAGCGATTTTCTCCTGCCTACGCCTTCGGCCGCGCCCCCCGAAACCTTCTCTGACTTTCAAGGAGCGGAACGGAAAGAGATCGCTACCGCGCTCGCAGAGTCCCGGTGGAACGTCGCCGAGGTGGCCCGCCGTATGAACATTTCGCGCACCACGCTCTACCGAAAGATGCGCCGCTACGGACTCGAACGTTCCGACACCGACGGCAAGTTGGCTTGAGCCTCGGGTGTAGGCGCTGACGAAACCTATGCGCCGAGGACTTGCTGCGAAGGTACCGAGCAAGAAAGTTGAGCCGCTTGGAGACCCTGGTGGACCTGTACCCGTCATGCGAGCTTTCTTAATGTGTATCGTGCTGGCGGCGGGCTGCTACCAGGAGTCGAGGCTGCTTGAAACGGCGGACGGAGGCATGGCGGATGGGACGAGGCCGGATGGCGCCGTCGCCGATGATTCAGCGGCTCCCGACGCCCAGCCACCCGACGGTTCTCCGCTACCGCCCCCTTCGTTCCCCGATCCGGTGGCGTTTCCCCGCCCCGAGTGTGGGCTCCCGGGGACCGCGCTGAGCGTGCCCGGCACGGTTTCGGACAGGATGGGGCGGTTCGATCAGCTGGGCTCCCGCGAAGGCGCCAGCTGCTGGGGAACCGAAGGCCCCGAGGATCACTACATTCTTGAAAACCCCGTGCGCCAGGCCGTTCGAATCACCCGAAGTGGAGACTCGACGGCGCTCTCGATTCGCCGTGGCTGCACTCAGGACTCGGAGGTGGTGTGCGCGCACCCGTCGACCTTCGGCGACTGGCAAGGGATTCTCGACCCCGGTGACTACGCACTCCTGCTCGACACGTGGGCTCCGGAGTTCGTGAACTACACGATCACCACCGAGCTCTACGAGGCAGCCGACAACGCCTCCTGCGATGGTGCCATGTTGTTGGGAGATGCACCGATCATCGGACAGGACCCGCGGAACGGCGGGCAGGGGTCCTTTGACCACTGCACTCGCAGCGGACGACCGATGCTCTTCTACTATTACGATCTACCACCCCGGACTGCGCTGAAGGTCAATGCGGAGAGCGAGACCGGCCGGCACCTGTTGGGGTTGCACCGGCCGTGCCGTGAAACCGAGGGCGCGTGTGAGCACTTCAGCGCCACCGAGGCGGGCAGCATCGGAAGCGTGGCAAACCCGACCGATGCCTATCGTCGCGTATTCGCGGGGGTGTCGAACTGGGTCGAGAACGAACCGGGAACCTTCCGCATCTCCCAGGAAACGATGCCTCTCGAGCCCCACGCGTTCTGCGATGCCGCGATGGATCTCGATGCCCAAACGCTGCCGCTTCGTCAGGAGGGGATGACCGCGGGACAGCGCCCCGGACGATCCGGAAACCCAGACGATCGCGTCTTCTACTATCGCGTGACCGTTCCTCCGATGACCCGAATGGACGCCGCCGTCACCAACGCGGGCGCCACGACGAACGATCGCTTCCTGAGTCAGTGGTCGACCTCGTGCGGAGGTGAAGGCCAACCCTCCGCCGACAACTTCTCGGCGGCGCCGGCTTCGTGGATTCTTGCGGTTCACTGGCGGGTGGGCGGCGATCCTCCCGCGTTCGACCTCCGCTTGGAGACCACTCCCCTTGCTCCGAACGGCGAATGCACGGCGTCCATCGCCCTTCCGCCTGGCGGCGCCTCGCCCGTCCAGTCTCTTGGGGCCGGAGGGTTCCAACCGGTGAGTTGTACGCCTCATCCACAGTCCCGATACCTTTGGTTTCGGACCACGGTTCCTGCCGACTCATCGGTCGAGGTGCAAGGCGACGTAGTCGAGTCGGAAGATGTGTACGCGTTCGTGTGGATGACCCAACAGACCCGCTGCTCGGGGTCGTGTGTGGCGGTGGCGGGAGAGTTAAGGGCCACGCCGCCCAACCCCACCACGATGCTCTTGGACAATCGAGGGAACCTTGCCCCGCGCGAATTCGTCTACGCCGCAACATTGGACGGGCTGGGTGGCCCTCCCACCGGAACGTTCGAGCTCACGGTAAGCCCGCCGCAATGAGTCATGGCTGGGCGCGTTTCGCGGCCTGGTGTGGACTCGTCGACCGCGACGCGCTCAGATGCAGGCGCGACGCTGTGCGCTTTCCCAGAATGAGCACGTGGCATCGGGATAGGGGGCGCAATCCTCATCGACCAGGCAAGGGGGAAGGCAGACCCCCTGACCGCTCCCGTTTTCCACGCACACTCCGTTGTCGGGGCATCCTTGTCGGGAGACCGAGCAGGTCGCGCTGCAGAATCCCGCGTTGAGGCATATCCGCCCACGGCAGGGCGCAGCTCCTTCGCAGGGAAAACCCAGGCCGCCGAGCTCGGGATCACTGGTCGCGCCGCAGCTTCCCGTCCATCGGTCGCAGAACCCGCCGCGGCATTCCTCATCGGACTGGCAGTACGGGTTGCACACCTGCGGAGTGCCATCGAACGGGCTCTCGCAGAGATTCGCGGGCGGGCAATCGTCGGGTCCTTCGCAGCGAATCGAACAAACCCCGCGGATGAGGCCTGGCGGAATGAGGCAAGCATAGCCGGGTTCGCACTCCCCATCGTTCGCGCAGGCAAGCACGCAGAGCCCCCCGGGGATGCCAAACCCCTGCATCTCGAACGCGTCCTCTTCGGCGAAGCAAAATCCCGAGCGACACTCTTCGCTGCACTCGCAGGAGAAGCCGTCGGAGGTCTCTCCGGCCACTCCGCAGGAAATCTCCGGGAGCACCTCTCCGGTGTTGATCGCTCGGCTTTCCGGGTCGTAGGGCAGCTCCGGCGTCAGGTCGCTGCAGCCTCCGACAAGCAAGAAGAGCGAAAGCGATCGAACAATCCGACGTGTCCACCAACTCATATCAGCGCACCGGAAAGAGCTCGGAAGCCGGAAATGTGCGGACGCGAACCTCGGACAGGTTTCTTGGTCGATCGGTTGCCGACCACGCCCCCACAAGCCCCGCCTCTCCAAGGAACGCAATGCTCGGCTCCTGGACGGGAAGATCCGAAGTCATACTCAGGGTCACCGGTCCCGGACCGCAGGCCTGGTTAAGAAACCGCCGCTGACCCACGGCATCGAACACCAGCGCCTGCACTCGGTCCGCTGCGCCCCCGGTGGTCAGACCGTGCTCTTCCCACGCGAGCACCAGTCCGCCTCCAGGCAGCGACGCGATCGTTGGATTTAGCTCCTCGGCCGCCTCGCCGGTCGACGGCTGAAAGGGCAAACCGTCGAGGGAATCCACGGACACAAACGGTTCGCCGTCGGGGCCTCGAAAGCGGGCGCTAATCCGCGTGGCCTGACCATCCACGCGCCGCACCCAGGCCGCCAGCATCTGGTTACCGTCGTACCCCAAGGCGATTCGGGTGTCTTCGATCTCCGCTCCATCGGCCCGAAACTCTAGAACCTGGCGGTCGAGGCCCTCCACCGGTTGGAGGTCGAGGTCGCGAAGCTCGAGTGCCACAAACGAATCGGGAAAGGCCACCTGCTCCCACGCAAACGCTACCCGATCCTCGACTCGGGTCATCGCCATGCCGGCGATCAGTCCTCGCTCGATCTCCACGATCGGACCGAGCGTCGGCTGAGCGCTCCGGTTGGTCTCGACGATCCGAGCCTTGAGCCGGGACCGAAAGCTTGCCGAGCCCACCGTTCCGCTGACCCAACCCACCACGTATCGGTTGTTCGCGATCCGAAGAACCGCGGGCGGACCGACGACCTGATTCTCGACTGAAGTTTCGTCCAGATCGATGAGCGACCCGCCCCCTCCGTTGATCATCGTTTGGGGGCAGCCGTCGCCGTCGAAGGACGTACCGACGAGCTTGCTCTCCACGAACACGCCCGCCGCATCGGTCTCCGCCTGCACCGCGACGATCAACCCGAGCGACGACATCGACGCCGATTCGGGACCGGACACCGATGCAAAAACGAAGGTGTTCACGCCCTCGAGTGCCGCGTACGGCGGCGACTGAAGAATGCCGATCCGAGGACACGGTGGACGCCGTTGGCCGTCGATCTGGAACACCGACGCGCGAAGAAAGCTCTGCACTTGGAGCCCGTTCGATTCGATGCTCGGAAAGACGACGAACGCCCCTCGACCCGGGATCTCTCCCACCGCACCAGGCCCCGACGCCTGAAACCCGGTGGGAACCATCGTCACCCCCACCTCCGCCGGGGGCCCTTCCCCCTCGCATACGTCGATATCGTTCGAGAGGCTGCAGCCTCCAACGAACACGACCACGCATGTCGCCAAGCGAGTCATCGCTCGAGGGTGACCTGACCGCGAGAAACCGGTCGGCCGGGGCGAAGAAGGTGATAGAGACCGGTGCCCACCGCGGCCACCAAACTCGTGATGAAGAGGACGTCCGTGGCCAGGCTGAGTCGGTCTACGCGATCGATCTGTCCCTGGGATGGCGAGTCGAAGAACGCATCGTATTCGGCATTGGCAAGGACTCCGGTCACCACGCCAGCGGCGAGTGATCCACCGGCAAGGCCGTAGCCGATGAACAGCCAACCGTCCCATGGCGCATCGTCGGGATCGGCGAGCTCGTAACTGACCCGAGCCGCCGCGCCGGCTTCGAGCGTCACCCGGGTGGCCCACGGCAGCCGCCCCGCCTCCTCGAGCCGAAGCTCCACCGTTCCCGGAACCAGCGCATCTAGGCTCAGCGGTGTTCGTCCCACATCGACCCCGTCGACCCGTGCGGTTGCGCTGGGGGTCCCTCCGATCGTGAGCACCGAAAACTCGGCCTGGCGGCGTTCGAGCACCACCCGAAGCTCACCCACGCCCTCTTCCTCGACGCGGGGCGTGCGCTCGACGGTGGCGTAGCGATCGAGCGAGAGTTCGAGCGCGACTTCGCCCACCGGACGGCGCACCATGAGAGGCGTCGTGCCAAGCGTCTCGTTCGTCCGTCGGTCGCGGACGGTAGCGCCCGATGGCTCGCTCACCACGCGCAGCACGCCCTCCCGAGGGGTGAGCGTGAGTCGCAGTTCCCGCACTTCGCCGAGGGCCACCTGAGCGCTGGCTTCGGCATCGTGGTAGCCCCCAAGGCTTGCATACACTGGCACGAGTCCATCCCACTCGTCACCGAAGCGCTGCTCGAGAGCTTCCGGATCGAACGCAACTCGGCGAGGGCTCGGACCCACCGAACCGAGATCCCGGCGAAGGACGTAGAGGGCGGCGTTCGGCGGATCGGTCACCACCCGAAGCACCATCAGACGGGGCTCGAGTTCCGCGCGCTTTGCCCGCGCGTACTCGAGCGGCTCGCCGTCTTCTGGAAAGGCCTGCGCGAGGGTCTCGCACCAGTTGTAGGCCTCCGCAAACCGGTCGAGCACTTCGTAGGTGCGAATAATGTTCGCGGCGACTCGCGCATTCGCCACGAGCCGATAGGAAGCAAGAAACCGCTCGTTCGCCTCGGCGTACCGCTGTTGTTCGAAGTAAGTGGTCCCGAGTTCGAACTGAAGTTGGGCCTCCGAAGCATCGTCGGCGAAGGCGCGGGGCGCGAGGAGCGCTTGCGCAAAAACGAACATCGCAAGCAAGCTGGGATGGCGAAGGCTCATCGATCCATGAAGGGAAGCCCCTCCATCATAGAAGACGTTTCGCTCGGGGGAATGGGTCTAGCCCGTCGGAGGGTCAACACGACGGGCTCGGACGGAAACGGCGGGGTCAGATCGATCGAAGCTTCGTGGAAACCGGCGCGACGGGCCCCCACCGTTGTGGCAACCGGCTCGAGCTCGAGCTCGCAGGGCGCCTGGCAGCGCTCCTCGCCGTCGACATAAATCTTGGCACCCCGGACGCGACCCGTCTCCACGCGCACCGTCGAAAGAGGGGGTGCCGCCTGGCCTTCGGGAGGGTCCGGTTCCTCGTCCGAGGCGTCATCCACCCCGGTAGCCTCGGCGATCCGCGATTGATCCGACGTCTGCGGCTCGGTCGAAAGATCAGCTTCGTTGGAAGCTTCCGGAGACCCAGCTTCTGTGGACGCAGCTTCCGTAGAGGCATTGGCCACCGGATCGGGCTCTCCTCCAATCGAGAACGCCACCGCAGCGGCCGCCGCAACCGCAATCCCGGCAATGACCAGGCCCCACCGCCGTTTTCGTGGGTTTGCCTCGAGCTCGGGTTCACTCGCCACGGTGTCCGCAAGCCCGATGGCCGCGTCCGAGTTCTCCCGGGGCCGAAGCGCATACGTCGGATGATCATCCGCCACCGCGGCAAGGGCCGCGGCAAAGTCCTTGGCGGTCGAAAACCGCTCATCGGCCTGCTTGGCCATCGCCCGGTGCACCACTTCGTTGACCTCTTCGCGGAGCTCCGGCACCAGGTCGCCGAGGTACGGGCAGTCGCCGGTCACAATGCTCATCACCAGTGCGGGATAGCTGGACGCTTCGTATGGGCGGCGACCGCTCAGCGTCTCGTAGAGGATCACTCCGAGCGAGTAGATGTCGGCGCGGCCGTCGATCTCCGCGCTGTCGCGGGTCTGCTCGGGCGACATGTAGTAGGGCGTTCCCATCGTCACCCCACTGCGAGTGAGCTTCAGGACCTCCGGGTCGTGCGCGAACTTGGCGATGCCAAAGTCGAGGACTTTGGGAATCACTTCGTCGGCGCCTTCGATCTCCGAGAGCCAGATATTGTCAGGCTTGAGGTCGCGATGAATCACGTCGCGCTCGTGGGCATGCTGGATCGCACGAAGGACCGGCACCAGCACCTGGGTTGCCTCCTGAACGGTGAGGCGCTGATCGCGGTCCAGCCGATCCTGGAGCGACTCCCCGCGAAGGAGCTCCATCACCATGAAGAGCGAGCCGTCGCTCCGACCAACATCGAAGACCTCGACCACGTTGGCATGCTCGAGCCGGCTCGCCGCCCGGGCCTCACGAAGAAAGCGAGCCTCGATCTCCTCGGCGAGGTCGGGCAGCGAGAGCAGGCGCTTGATGGCCACGCGCTTTCCCGTCACAAGGTTGCGCCCCGCAAACACCTCGCCCATGCCGCCGCGCCCAATTCGCTCGTCCAGCACGTACTTGCCGTCGAGCACTTCGCCACTCATGACCGGGGAAGTCTACGTCCCGTTCCGCGCTGCGGGCAACGGCAACGCTCGCTTCGGGGCTAAATCGCGCTCTCCAAGGCAGCCCGAAGCTCCGCGACGGAGGCAAAGCGGCGGTTTGGATCTTTGGCGAGGCAGCGTTCGAGGAGCTCACCAAACGGTGCCGGCAGTGTCGGATCGTGCGCGTGAATCGGCGGCGGGTCTTCGGTCGCCAGCGCGAGCATGAGGTCGGTGATCTTCTCTTGCGGAAACGGGAGCTCGCCGCTCAGGGCTTCGTAGATGATCACGCCTATGGAATAGATGTCCGCCCGATGATCGACGCTTCGACTCTCGATCGCCTGCTCCGGCGCAAGGTAATGCGGCGTACCGATGACTTCGCCAGTGCGGGTCAGATCAAAGCCCTCGCTCCGCCATTGGGCCACCCCGAAATCGACGAGCTTGGGCACCACCGTCGGCGCTCCCTTGATCTCGGCGAGAACAATGTTCTCAGGCTTGAGGTCTCGGTGCACGATGCCCTGCTCGTGCGCATATCCGAGGGCGTTCAAAATCGGGACGAGAAGCGAACACACCTCCGCGGGGACAAGTCGACCTTCTCGCTCCAGACGGCCGGCGAGCGACTCCCCGTCGAGGCGTTCCATGACAAGGAAGAGCTCGGAGTCGGCAAAGCCAAAATCCAGCACCTGCACCACGTTCTGGTGCTCGAGGGCTGCCGCGGCCCGAGCTTCTAGAACGAACCGCGCCCGACTCTCGTCGGGAGACGCGCTGGGCGCAACCGCCATCACCTTGATGGCGACCCGGCGCCCGGTCAGCAGATTTCGCGCCTCGTGGACCTGCCCGAACCCCCCTCGGCCGAGGCCTTGGCCCAGCTCGTAGCGCCCGTCGAGAACTGTCCGCGTCATGGGCTGGATGGTAGCGGGAGATCGCGACAAGACACGCAAACCAACGTTTCTCAAAATGTTTGAACCCTCCCAAGCCTATCGAGCGTTCTAGTGTTTGTACGAACGATGCCCCGCGCTTCGACGGTCACAAGGGAACCAGTGCCGGACGACAAGGACCCGGCAACGGTGATTCCCATCTCGGATTCCGTGCTCCTGAGTCGGCACGTCCGGGGGGATCGGAGCGCTTTTCGTGAACTCATGAAGCTCTACGCCGCACCGATCTATGGCTATCTCACCCGGGCAGGCCTTTTCGGCGCCGAACGGGACGATCTCTTTCAGGAGATCTTCGAGAAGATTCATCGCGCGGCGCAACGGCAAGTTCCCGAGGGGGAACTTCGGCCGTGGGTGTTCTCGATCGCGGTGAACACCGTGCGAAGCCACTATCGAAAAGACAAGGTGCGGTCGGTGGTGACCCTCGACTCCGAGGAAGGCGAATCAACCGCCGCGAAGGGCCCGTCCCCCGAAAGGGGTGATCCCGCCCGCCGATCCGGCCGATCCGCCGAAGCTGGTGGCGGCAGGGGCGGCTGATATGGCAGTCTCCTACCAGCCGCAGCTGCATCTGCAGGTCCATGAAGGGCTGCCGCTGATGCGGGTGGGCACTTTGGTGGCGACACCGCTCAACTGCCTCCTTGTGCTCGCAGATGGGCCTATCAAGACGCCGGCGGATCTTAAGGGCAAGAAGATCGGCTTTTCGGTCGCAGGTGTCGAGGAAGCGGTCCTGGGCGCCGTTCTGGGCAAGTATGGCGTCTCGGTCGATGAGGTCGAGCTGGTCAATGTGAACTGGTCGCTCTCTCCCTCGCTGATGTCGGGCCAGGTGGATGCGGTGATTGGCGCTTACCGGAACTTTGAGCTCAACCAGATGGAGATCGAGGGCGTTCCGGGCAAATGCTTCTATGTCGAGGAAGAGGGGCTGCCTGCCTATGACGAGCTGATTTACGTCGCCAACCCGGAGACGATGAATGCGGACATGATCCG
>JBCCZL010000203.1:0-14864 GCA_039187775.1 Myxococcota bacterium | reverse complement strand
TTTGGAGCGGATCCTCTCCGGGGAGTACGGGCCGGGGGCGCGGCTTCCGGCGGAGCGCGAGTGGGTAAAGGAGACCGGCGCGAGCCGAGTGTCGATTCGTGCGGCGCTTGGCCGGCTCAGTGACTGGGGAGTGATCGAAGTGCGGCGGGGCTCGGGCGCGGTGGTCCGTTCACGGCGCCACTGGACCTTCGAAGTGCTCCCCGACTACATGCGCCATGCGTCTCGTCAGGGTGCGCTCGCCGAGCTCGGCCCCAACGTGCTCGACATGCTCGAGGCACGACGCCACCTCGTGGTGACTTTTGTGGGCAAGGTTGCGGGTCGGGTAAAGGTCGGTGGCCTCGATCCGGCGCGGAAGGCGCTCCAGGACGCCTGGGAGGCGAGGTCCGAACCCCACCGGTTCACCGAGCTCGACGTCGAGATGATTCGGGAGCTCCTGTCCTGCGCCGGGATGATGTCCTCGCTCTGGCTGCTCAATGGAGTCGCCAGCGTCTACCTTCGGGTGAGTCGCGAGTTTCCCTCGGAAGTGATCGTGGCCGAGGACTACGTTCCGGTGCATCTATCGGTGTTTGATCATCTCGAGCGAGGCGCGAGCCAGGCGGCCACCCGTACATTGATGGACTATCTCGAGCGTCACGACACCATGATGCTCGTTCGCACCCTCGCCCCGAAGATCTGACGCGTCAGGGAGCTTCGGGCTCGAAATCGGGGACACCCATGCCGCTGAACACGACGTGCGACATTGCGCCCGCTTGGGCTCCCGTGAACTGCACTTCGAAGCGGATCTGTCGGCCGTCGCGCTGGAGTCGTGCGGTCTGCGGAATCACAAACATCGACGCCGCGAAGCTCCCCGAGACCTCGGCCCAAAGTGACGACAGCTGGGCGAAGGCCCGCCCTGCGTCCTCGTCGGTGGGATAGGACCCGAGCAGAATCAGCATGAGGTTTCCACGCTCCGCGAGCCGGAGCCGCGCCAAGAGCTCACCCGGCGCTTCGGCGCGACGGAAGCGCGTGCGGTCGAACTCGGTGGTGTGCCAGAGGGCAAGGTCACCGGGCTCGAGGAACGGCACCTCTCGTTCCGGCGCGCTCGCGGCACTCTCGAGGGCGTCCTCGGTGGCGACCAGCACCCGTCGGTCGCCAAGGTGGGCTAGCCACGGAACGTGGTCCCGCACGCCGGGGACCCGCCGGTAGGAAAGACGTCCCTCGTCCCGTGCATCGTCGGAGAGTGTGCGGCCGGCCTCGGCGAGGCGCTCGGGGCGTTCGCCATACGAGACGGTGAAGGCCCAGGTCCACTGACGCACCGGGGAGGACAAAGCCACCTCCCGTCCGTGCTCAAAGGGGTTCAGCACCGCGGAGCGGGTGAGCGCGTTGAGGTCGGGTCGGGAGCTTGCGACCCACTCGACGAGGTCCGTGTAAACCGCCTGGAGCGCGGCGGTTTGTCGGATCGTTTCGAAGTCGGCGTACATCAGCGAGGTGTAGGACTCGGGCATCACGGCGCGGAACGGCGTTCGCGGCTCCACGCGAGGTTCGGGTGCGACCTCCGGTGGGGGAGGCTCTTCCGCGGTGGCTCGAGGCGGGGCCGTCGTTGAAGCCGGCGCACCGCACGCCCCGGCGATCAAGACCAACCCGACGATCCTCCAATGCATCTTCGGAACGTACGCGTCGGGCCCCAAAATCTGCCGCGAGAAAGGACAGACGGCGGTTTGCGCGAGGCCCATTCCTCGCCTAAAGCTCCCGCGCTTTGGGTGGCTTAGTTACGGAGAATACGCAATGAAAGTGACGCCTGCGGTCGTTCTTTTTCTCACCCTTTCCTTCGTAGGGACATTTGGGCTGACCGGCCCCGCCGCCGCGCAGTTCGATGTCGACATCGATGCGTTCGGCTTTCAGAACTACACCAACGAGAACAACCCGATAAACCTGACATCGGCCGAGCTTCATCGCTTCTTTGGCGACCGTGTCTGTGCAACCGGCAGCGGGCCGAACTGCACCCTCACGCCACAGGCAGAGCAGTGGATGGAGCAGACCTCCAAGGCGATGAACGGCGGGCACTGCGAGGGCATGGCCGTCCTCGCGCTTCGGTTCTTCCTCGAGCAGGACGATCCGACAAACTACGGCGCGGAAACCGTCGTGGAGCTTCCCCTGGCGGGCAACGATGCCCTCACTCGAGAGATCGGCTACTGGTGGGCGACCCAGGCCCTCGCCCCGGTCAACATGTCGGAGACTCGGGGGACCCCCGCCGAGGTCATCGATCTCCTCGACGCGTTCCTCGACGGCGGGCCCACCGCATACACCGTGGGCATCTACAAGCGCGACTGGACCGGCGGTCACGCGGTCACGCCGTTCGACGTCGTCGATGTCGAGCCCGACGTGGTCGACATTTTGGTCTACGACAACAACTTTCCAGGGGAAGAGCGGGCGATTCGCGTGGACCTCGCCGCCAACACCTGGAGCTATTCGGCGGCGGCCAGCCCCGACATTCCCGAGAGCACCTACGAGGGAGACGCGATGACCGGAACGCTTGGTCTCACCCCGATGCCGATTCGAGAGGGCATGCTTGAATGCCCGTTCTGCGGGAGTTATCGCGCGGGGATGGGAGCGCGCCGAACGATCCGGGTGACCGGGGAAGCCGCGGTGCTCATCCAGAACGAGGCGGGCGAAGAGCTCGGCCACCGCCCGGACGGGACCTTCGTCAACACCATCGCCGGCGCCAGCTTTGCGCCCACCAAGAGCGACGACCTCTGGAACGACCAGAGCGAACCGACGTATCTCGTTCCCTCGGGAAGTGAGCTCCAGGTGGTGATCAGCGACCAAGGGGAGGGCACCGATGCAAGCGACTTTGCGGTGATCGGCGAGGGGTACTACCTCGGAATCGAAAATGTGGTTCTCGACCCCGGGCAGGCGGACATGGCTTACGTGGGTCGCGACATCGCCTCGATCGGATACGAAACCAGCGCGATGGAGACCGCCGATGTGGTGATCGCGACGGAGACGGACACCGCGGATTGGCTGATCGTCGTCCGCACCCGGGGCGACGCCGGAGGACAGCGAATCGACGCGGGGGTTGATTTCTCGGATGGCGGTGGGCTCACCTTCCGCTTTGGAGGCCAAGATGCAGAGAGTGAGCTCGACCTCTACATCTCCCGGATCGACGACCGGGGCGAGTTCGAGTTCGGCAACGATGGTCTCTCCGTTCCGAACAATGTCGACCTGTTTCTCCGCTTCGCCGATTTCGATCAGGACGGTGAAGCCCTCGACCTACAGATCGACGCCGACGGCGACGGCACCTTCGAGCAGATGCAGTCGCTCAGCGACGAGGGTGGATTCACCGACACGACGCCCCCGGTCACTCCCGACGGCGGCATGACCCCTGACGGTGGCGTGAGCCCCGACGGCGGCATGGGAAGCGGCGGCGGTGGCGATGACGGCGGCTGCTCCGCGGGCGGCGGGCGCGGGAGCTGGCCTTCGGCCGCACTTGTCGCGCTCGTGTTCCTCGCCCTTCGCCGGCGACGGTAGCTTGGGCGGGCCATCGGAGTGGGCGGTTCGTCCCTCCGATGGCCGAGTGGGGGTCTACCCCTTCTTCGCTTTCTTGGCCCAGGAATCCCGGAGCGCGATCGTTCGATTGAATACTGGCGCGTTTGCGGTCGAGGAACCGTCGACGCAAAAGTAGCCCAAGCGCTCGAACTGGACGCGCTCCCCCGGCTTCCGATCGCGCAGGCTCCGCTCGAGCTTGCAGCCGGTCCGCACCTCGAGCGATGCCTCGTTGAGGTAATCGAGGAAGTCACCGTCGAGCTTGTCGGACAGCGGGTTTTCGACCTTGAACAAACGGTCGTAGAGTCGGACTTCGGCCTCGAAGGGATCGACCGCGGATACCCAGTGAATCGTTCCTCGGACCTTCCGGCCATCGGGGGCGTTTCCGCCGAGAGACTCGGGATCCCAGCGGCAGCGAAGCTCGCGCACTTCGCCATCCACCTCGACCACATCGTGGCAGGTGACGAGGGCTCCGTAGCGCAGTCGAACTTCTTTGCCCGGCGCAAGCCGCCACCACTTCTTCGGGGCTTCCTTCATGAAGTCGTCTCGTTCCACCCAGATTTCTCGGGTGAGCGGCACCGGCCGACTCCCTTTGCTTTCGTCCTCCGGATCGAAGCGCGCTTGGACTTCTTCGACCCGTCCTTCTTCGAAATTTTCGATCACCACCTTGAGCGGATTCAGCACCGCCATGACCCGCGGGGACGTGCGGTTGAGGTCCTCTCGGATCGCATGCTCGAGGAGAGAGATGTCGACAAAGCTATTTCGTGTCGAAACACCAATGCGGTCCGAAAATGCACGGATCGCCGCTGGAGTGATTCCGCGACGGCGCATTCCGCGAAGGGTCGGCATCCGTGGGTCATCCCAACCGTCGACGTGGCCCTCTTCGACCAGCTGACGCAGCTTGCGCTTGCTCATGACGGTGTAGTCGAGATTTAGCCGAGCAAACTCGATCTGCTGGGGCGCGGGGTCGGCCTCGATAGCGGTCTTGAACCAGTCATAGAGCGGGCGGTGATTCACGAACTCGAGGCTGCAGACCGAGTGGCTGACCCCTTCGATCGCGTCGGACTGACCGTGAGCCCAGTCGTACATCGGATAGATGCTCCAGGTGTCTCCGGTCCGATGGTGGGTTGCGTGGCGAATCCGGTACATCAGCGGGTCACGGAGCTTGAGGTCCGTCGACTGCATATCGATCTTCGCACGGAGAACGTGGGCACCATCGGGAAACTCGCCAGCCTTCATGCGCGCTAGAAGGTCGAGATTCTCCTCCGCGCCTCGGTCTCGGTGCGGGCTGTTGACTCCGGGGCGGTGAAAGTCGCCGCGGTTCTCCCGAATCTCATCCTCGGTTTGGCTGTCAACATAGGCCCGGCCCTCTTGGACGAGTTTTTGGGCCCACGCGTAGAGCTGGTCAAAATAGTCCGACGCGAAGAGGGCCTTTTCGCCCCATTCGAATCCGAGCCAGCGGATGTCCTCTTGGATCCCCTCGACGTACTCGGTGTCTTCGGTCGTCGGGTTGGTGTCATCGAAGCGAAGATTGCACCGGCCGCCGAACGTTTCGGCGAGGCCAAAGTTCAGACAGATCGCCTTGGCGTGCCCAATGTGGAGGTAGCCGTTGGGCTCGGGAGGAAAGCGGGTCACAAGGTCTTTGACGCGGCCGGTCTCGAGGTCCTCGCGAACGAGGTCTTCTACGAAGTTTCCCGGGCCATCATCCACTACATCGGTCATCGGTCGAGGACCATACCCCGCTCCTGAGGTTTTGCCATCATTCGTCCGGGCCGAGGTGCGCGGCGCCGCTTCCGTGCCGAGGCTACTCGTAGTGAACTTCCAGCTGGCCGTTCGCGATGTCGTGCATCTTGGCCCGGACCTCGCCGGAGGCCCCGAACGCCCGGAGCGCACCTTCGATGATTCCCACGTGCCAGGCCTCGACCCAGTCGTACATCTCTTCGAACGCGAGGATCGCCCGGCCCTGTTCGTTTTCGAGCATCTCGACTCGCCCGTGGGACCCGATCATCTCGAACGCGCGACCGGTGAGACCCACCGCGATGCCGGGGTTCTGGCCAGCCATGCTAAAGAGCACCCGGCCCGCGGTGCTCTTGAGGAACACGCCGAATGCGCCGTGACCAAATCGGCGCATCCCCTCGCGTGGATCGACGTGAGGGTAGGCGGCTCTCGCCGCCGCCGGCATGAACTCGAGCCACTCCCGGAGTGGGTAGCCGCGGAACAGCACGTAGCGCTCTCGCCCCACGCGCTCGCCGGCGAGACGAGATGATTCCTCCGCGATGCCCCGAAAGAACATCCCCTTCACCTGCCCATCGCTTGGCGCGCGCCCAAGCCGCTCTTCGAGGTCGAGGGGGCCGGTAAACGTCGGACGGCAGAAGGGAGATCCGGGCGAAAGCCCGTCATCACTCATCGCGAATAATGTCTCACGACTGTTCGGCAAGCGCCATGGGCGAAGGGCGCGCGGTCCGCAGGTGGGAAGGGTCGCCGCCTCCGGCGCGCAGAAAGAGAGTCGGCCGTGAACGTGAGACGAGAGCGGCCGGAACTGCGTTATGCACAAAGCGCTTCTAGCGCACCACCCGAAGGCTGATCGCCGGGCTGCCCGCGTCTTCGGATGACACGACCGCTTCCGCCTTGGCGTGCCGAGGCCGCGGCGTCGTCTCGGGGCCCGGGCGGATGTGGTTCGGTCGCGCGTGCCACGCCTCGACGACCTCCGGGTCCATGAGGTTCGTCGGTCGAACATTGCCGAGGGCGGCGGCCATAACGCTTCGAATGTGAGGAAACCGTCCCTCGAGGTCGGCGAGGAGGTCGGTCATCGCATCGCGTTTGAGGCCATCCTGAGAACCGCAGAGATTGCAGGGAAGAATCGGAAACCCGATCTCGCCCGCGTAGGCGGCGATCGACTTCTCTTCGCACTCGATGAGGGGACGGATCACTTCGAACTTTCCGTCATCCGTCGTGTACTTGGCGGGCATGGCTTGGAGCTTCCCGGAGAAGAACAGGTTCATGAGGAACGTCTCGAGCGAGTCGTCCCGGTGGTGCCCGAGGGCGAGCTTGTTGCATCCCAGCCGCTCGGCGGCGGTGTAAAGGATGCCCCGGCGAAGGCGGGAACACAGCGAGCAGTAGGTCGCGTTGTCTTCAAGTCGGTCGATCACGACCGAATAGGTGTCCTCGGAGAGGATCTCGAAGGGAAGTCCCGTACGTCGAAGGTGCTCGACGAGGGGGGCGCCGTTGTAGCCGGGCTGGCGCTGGTCCAGATGAACCGCGACGAGTTCGACCGAGAAGGGTAGGCGGGGAACCAGCTTTGCGAGCAGGTGGAGGAGCGTGTAGCTGTCCTTGCCGCCGCTCATGCACACCATCACTTTGTCCCCGGGCTCGAGGAGCTGATGTGCCTCGGCGGTCCGTTTCATCTGCCGATAGAGAAGTTTTTCAAGCCGTTGGGATGCGCCCATCGCCCGAGCGTGGCACGGGTCTCGAAAGGATGCACGTGGCGCAGGTGGAGGGAAGGACTCTGCGAATGGAAGGACTCGGCCAATGGAGGGTGGTGGGTCGCGCCCCCCACCGGATCGGCGGAACCGGAGGAACCGCCCCTCAGTTCGACGGTCGAAGGTCCCCAAATCCCGCTAGGCACGGTTCTGGCTCTTCCTTCATGCATGACAACTCAACTTCTTCACGCTGCGGTGGCGAGCCACATCGGTCGCCGAAGCAATCATGAGGACGCCGCCTGCGTTCACCCCGACCTTGGGCTCTATGTGGTGGCCGACGGCATGGGGGGATACGAGGGGGGCGAAGTGGCCGCGTCGATCGTGATTCAAAGCGTGGCGTCGTTCTTCTCGAGCAATCTGCAAGATCAGGAGCTCACCTGGCCGGTCGGTTATGACCCCACACGCACGCTTCGGGAGAATCTCGTCCTCGCCGGGCTAAAGGTCGCCGACCTCGAGGTCCAACGCCGAAAGGTGGGCTCGCTTCGTCAGATGGGTGCGACCGTGGTGGTGGTCGCGATCGAAGAGGACGCGGTGGTGATCGGTCACGTCGGCGACAGCCGGGTGTACCGATTTCGGCAAGGCAGCCTCCAGCGCCTCACCCGCGACCATTCGCTCGCCGAAGAACTCGGGCTGATCGCCGGGGCGCGCGACGATCATGCCCTCGCCCACGTGGTGACCCGAGCGATCGGAACCAGCTCGGCGGACGCGGAGATTCGTCGCGAAGCCGTCGCCCCAGGCGATCGATTTCTCCTTTGTTCCGACGGTTTGTCCGATCCGCTTTCGGACTCGGAGATCGCGGAGATTCTTGGGCGCGAGGCGCCCGCCGATGCGGCCCAGGTCCTCGTTCGGCGGGCCTATGAGCGGGGCGGGCAGGACAACATCACGGCGATGGTTCTTTCGCCGCGTGGATGAGTCGGTGCTTCTTCAAGAGCTCCCGCAGATGTTTCCGATCCATCTTCGCGGTCCGGGCCGCCTGAGAGATGTTCCCCTCGTGGGCGTCGAGAAGACTCCGAAGGTAGGTCCGCTCGAACGCGTCGATCACTTCCCGCTTGGCTTCCCCGAACGGAAGGTCCGTACGCACGGCGAACGGGTCTCCGCGTCCGGGGCCATCGAGGACCAGCGGGAGTGCTTCTGCGGTTCGGATCTTCGGATGGAGCGCCACCGCGCGGTCGACCACGTTTCGCAGCTCCCGAACGTTTCCCGGCCAGTCGTGGGCTCGGAGGGCCGGCATGGACCGGGGGTCAAGGGACGAGCCGGGGAGGCCCCGGTGGCGGAGAAGTGCCAGGGCGATGGGCTCGATGTCCTCGCGCCGATCCCGAAGCGGCGGAAGGCGGAGACGCAGTACGGAAAGCCGGTAGTAGAGGTCGGAGCGAAAGCCGCCCTCGGCGACTCGCGCGGAGAGATCGCTCCGGCTCCCGGCGACGATGCGGACGTCGACCTTCACCTCTCCGTCGCTTCCCACCGGGCGAATCGTCCGCTCTTCGATCGCCCGGAGGAGCCGCGCCTGAACGTCGCTATGGACCGAATCGAGTTCGTCGAGAAACAGCGTGCCCTGGTGCGCCCGGAGAAATGCGCCGGTCCGGTCGCGCACCGCCCCGCTAAACGCGCCCTCTCGATGACCAAAGAGCTCGCTTTCCAAGAGGCCCGCGGGAAGGGCGGAACAGTCGAGGGCCACGAACGGGCCCTTTCGCCGCGTCCCCTGCTCGTGGAGGGCGCGGGCGGCGAGCTCTTTGCCGACTCCGGTCTCGCCTTCGAGGAGCACGGTGACGTCGGAGGTGGCTGCGAGCTCGAGCACCGCGAAGACCTCGCGGAGCGCCAGACTGTGGCCGATGAGGTCGCCGAAGCGTCGGGCCGAGCTTGGCGCGACGTCGAGGGGAGCGGGCTCCGCTTGAATTCGAAGGTAGCTGTGGCCGATCTTCAGCGTCGCCCCGAGCGGCACGGTGGCTCGCTCGATCCGGCTTCCTTCGTAGAACGTGCCGTTGGTGCTGTTGAGGTCCCGGATCTCGAAGTCGGCCCCCTCTCGACGGACCGAAAGGTGGCGCTGGGACACCCGCGTATCGGTGAGCCGGAGGTCCGCGTGGGGGTCGGTTCCCACCGCGAGTTGGCCCTCGCCGATGCGAACGCCCCGGCCCGCATCGGGGCCATCGACGACCACGAGCTGACAGCGCCGTTCTCCGCTGACCGCAAATGCATCGCTATGGCTGGTTGCAACCGTGCCCATTCCCTCGAATGGTAACGATCCGTGAACATCCCGGAAATGATCGGCCCGTACCGCGTCGTCCGCCGACTTGGATGCGGGGGAATGGCCGAGGTCTGGCTTGCGCGGGCGTTTGGCGCGAGCGGGTTCGAAAAGCTCGTCGCGCTCAAGACGCTTCTCCCTGCGTTCGTGGGAGAGGCCGACCTCGAGCGACTCCTGATCGAGGAAGCGAGGCTCGGCGGCCGGCTTGCCCATCGAAACCTGGTCCAGGTGCACGACCTGGGGATCTCCGACGGCCGGTACTACGTGGCCATGGACTATGTCGACGGGGGTGATCTCACCACCCTGGGCCGGCCTCTCTCGGAGGGGCTCGCGCTTTTGGTGCTCGACGAGGTCGCGGCGGCGCTCGAATACCTGCACCGGCTGACCGACGAACGCGGTCGACCCCTTGGCCTCGTGCATCGCGATGTGAGTCCTTCCAATGTCCTTCTTTCAACGTCGGGCGAGGCGAAGCTTGCAGACTTTGGCATCGCCAAGGCCACGGTGCTCGCGGACACCACCCGGGCGAGCATTCGTCGCGGGAAGTACGCCTACATGAGCCCCGAGCAAGTCGCGGGCCTCGCCCTCACCGGACAGAGCGATCAGTTTGGTCTCGGGGTCATGATGGCGGAACTGCTCACCGGAGATCGACCCTACGACGGCGACTCGCCGCTCGAAACGATGGAGAAGATCAAGGTGGCGGATCCGCCCGCGCTGCCGGACCTCTCGCCGGATCTTCGGGCGATCGCGCGGCGCTGCCTCATGCGCGAGCCGCCCGCTCGCTTTCGCGACGCGAGTGAGCTTCGACGGGTCCTCGCGGAGGCGCGTCGTCGTCGCGCGCTGTTCACGAGCGAAGACCTTGGCCACGCGGTGCGAGGCACGCGCGAGGGAGGACGTGCCACCCATCCTCCCCCGACCGAGGAACTCACCGGGCAGTCATAGCCCAGAGTATTTCAGCCCTCCGGATCTCCCGTCAGGTCGGCTTCGATCTCGGCTTCGAGCGCATTGAGCGCCTCGGCGTAGTTTTCCTCGCGGATCGCTTCTTCGGCCTCGTCGGCAAAGTCCTCCGCGATCGGAATGGCCTCGGCGCTGACTTCCTCCGAGCCGTCTTCTCCGCCCTCGGTGCCTTCTCCTGCGGCCTCCTCGCCGCTTTCTTCGGTGGCGGTCTCAGTTTCCTCGGTCGCCTCGGTGTCCTCCGTACTGGAGGTCTCGGCTTCGCTCTCGCCGCACGCGCCGAGCAGCATCAAGAGCACGATCGCTATCGACGTTTTCATCACTGGACCTCCGCTTCGAGGGCGGTTTCCACCGCTTGGTTCAACGCTTCGTTGGCTTGGTTGATCGCCTCGTTGGCGGCACCGACCGATGGCGTGCCTTGAAGCGCGTTCACCGCTGCCGTCGCCGCCGCGCCAAGCTCGAGGGTCCCGAGCGCGGCTGTATCCAGCGCCGCCATGTCGGTCGCATCTTCGAGGGCATCGACGTCGAGGTCGACGCCGAGGCGAGCGAGCGCCGCCCCATGGCGGGCGATTTCCAAGTCCATGAGTTCGTCGACCCGAGCTTCTGCGTCCTTGTCGTTCGCCGCGACCGCGAGATCGCGGATCCGATCCAGACGGGCGACGCGACGCGCGTGGCGTTGGAGCTCCGCCACCACGGGGGCTTCCACCTGGTCGGGGGTGGGGTTCGCGCCAAGTTGGGGCCGAAGCGCCCGCCATCGGGCGGTGCGGATCCGTCGACGCGTCGCGGCCCAGGCTTCCCGGTTCTCACGTCGCGCCTGCCGAGCTGCGCGCCGCGCATCGCGCCGTTCACGACGGGCCTCCCGCGTTTCCTGACGGGCGTCCATGCGTGCGCCGCGAGCATCCATGGTGGCCTCGCGGGCCTCGACGCGCTCCTGGTGGGCGGTACGAATGGCCATGCGGGCCTCTCGAATGGCTGCCGCATTGCCGGTGCGAATCGCGTCGCGGAGGCTCTGGCGCGCCATCCGAGTGGCTCGGCGGGCTTCGCGCCGCTCCACCCGCGCTTCCATCGTCGCGGTCCGCGCCTCTTCGCGTTCCTCGCGGGCCTCCCGCGCTTCCATTCGTGCCTCGCGAAGCTCCTGACGAGCTTCCATCCGAGCTTCCCGAGCCTCCATTCGTGCTTCCCGAAGTTCCATCCGCACTCCCGCGCTCATCATCTGCGCGTTCGCGACGGTGGGTACGGCTACTATGGCGACCACCAATGCAGTTCGTGTCATGGCTTCTCCCTGCCCCCGTGGAGGCTAGGAGACCACAGCTCGCGGTCTCTGCAAAGCTGCTCTCGGCGAGACTTTGGTCGGGCGCGCGGGCAAGACGTTGTGCCAGCGAGTTTCTAACGTGCTGTGTGCAAACGTCTGCCTGCCCAAAAAAGGGTGCCGTTTCGGCGTGCTGTGGCGAGCCGCACCCTAGAGTAGCGTTGGCTGGTCGCCGTAGCGCGCGAGGTAGTGCTTCAACTTCAGTTTTCGCCGAGTGGCGTCCGAACTCATATAACGGAGTTTTCCAAAAATCTTTCGCTCGGGTCCCCAGGCGCGGTCGTATCGCCCGAAGCACCAAAAGATCCCGGAGTAGCTGTTTGGGTTCCGACCATCGACCGCGTACTTGTTGTTGAGGTGCACAAGCCGTTCGAGTGCTTCTTCCGGGGTCGGCGACCACTCATAGACCTTCTTGCCCCAGAGCATGCGGAGGTAGTTGTGCATCCGGCCCTCGCGAACCAGCTGACGCTGGGCCGCGTTCCAGATGTCGTCGCCAGTCTCCGCTGCTTCCATCGCCTCGGCGCTGTAAACCGTGGGGCGCGCGTCCTTTCGGTGGGCGTCGATGGTCGCGATGGCCCAGGCGGGGAGGGAGCTCAGCTCGGTGTAGTCGCTCCGATGCGCGCACATATTGAAGCCGATTTCGCGCCAGGTGATGAGCTCATCGAAGAATGCTTCGGAAGCCTCGCTGAGGTTCCAGTAGCCAGTGCGGCTCCCATGGGCCTTTTTGGCGAGGTCGTGCCGGGTCCAGCCTTCGTCGCCGGTGATCGCCGCGAAGATCTGATGCACCGAGACGTGTCCGAAATGGAGCCACGGCGAAAGGCCGCTCGCCGAATCGTCATCCGGGTGGTTCCGCCCTTCCGTGTAGCGGGAGAGTCGCTGATCAAGAAACTTGCCGAGGGCCGCTTCGGCGGCACGGAACCCGCCTTCGAATCCCACTTTGCCGACCGAGTGGTCGATGGGAAACGCGGACAGAACCGGATCTTCGAGCGCTTCCCGGTTTGCGGGCGCCCAGGCCTTTGTGAGGGTCTTTCGGAGCCAGCCCTCGAGTGCTTCCGTCGGCTTCGGAAGACGTTTCTTCTGAAGTGGATCCTCCCACGGAAGGACGTCGAGATGGGGAGGAAGCTCCTTTTGCAAATGCCGGCGAAACGAAGCTGCGGTCGTAAACACTCGATCCGTCGCTCGCATGGGATACATGCCGTTGCTGTCGACCGCCTCGAAACCGACCGGAATGCGAGGAGCCGCCGCCGCGAGCATTCGAGGGAGAAAGAACGCGGGAAAGTCGTCGCTGACCACCGCCGCAGCGCGCGTTCCGAGAGTCTCGAGAAGACCTCGACCCGCCCCCGGAGAAGGCTCGAGGTACGCGATGTAGTGCGCTGGTTTCTTTGCGAACCAGCGCTCGTTATCGCGCATGCCCTGAATCACGAAGCTGTGGAGCCGGTCGCTGGCCCAGCGATAGTCCGACCGCAGCCCTTCAAGAACAAGGAGCGGTTTCTCGAGGGATGCGGCGATTTCGGCAGCCCGCTGCAGTGCAAAGTTCGACTTCGGACGTCGGTTTGCGACCATCCAGTACAGGACAAAGTCGCCGTCGGGGCGATGCGAGTGATCGTTGAGGCGCCGGATGCGCGCCTCGGGCGTGGCGGTCATTTGCCCTACACCCATTTGCCCTACACCAGCCGGAGCTTGCCCCGGCCCGTGCCGTCGGGAGGCACCCGGGGTGGTAGGCCGACGACTCGTTGTTCGATAAACGGAAGGGCTCGAAGCATCGCGGCCTCGCAGTGAAGTGCGGAAAACTCACCGTCGAACACCGCCACCAGCCAGTAGATGTTGGCGAAGCTACGACCCAGGAGACCTAGGTTCGCTTCCCGGTGGGTCAACCGGCCGTGCGGACGCGCCGCGGTGGCCTGTCGTTGGACGAGGGTCATCGCCGCCGCTGCGCGGAGGTAGAGGTCCCAGTCGTCGATCGATCCGCCGGCGAGCGAAGAGATTTTCTGGCGGAGATCCTCAGAGACGTCCGTCCGCGCAAAGGCATCCGCGCCTGAGCGATGGGCTTCGACCTCTTGGGCTATCGCGGTGCTCGTCGGGATCTCGCCGCCGCTTCGAGCCCAAAGCTCGGGAGAGGTTTCGTCGATGACGAACACGGTTTGCGCTCCGCCGTCGCGGCGAACTACCTCGAGGGCCCGCTCGAGTTCTGCGAGCCCCGCCCGGCCTTCGGCGGGCGCCGGGCGACTGGTGTCGAGGAACGAGTCGACGAGCGCGAGAAGCTTGCCTTCGAGGAGCTTTCGTTCAGGCGGCGGTTCGTCGAACAGCGCCACCACGCGACGCCGTGCGTCGAGGTGAACCCAGATGAGGTTTCCGTCGACGGGATCCCGACCGCCCACTTCCACCCGGGCGTCATCGGCGCCGAGGGTCGACTGCACGACCTCGAGAAATCGGAGAAGCTCATCCACGGCAATCCTAGAAGCTGCCCTGAAACGCCCGATCGATCCAGCGTCGATTGGTTGGCCGCGCGGATGGGCCGAGTTAACGGCCGAAGCCATCCTCGAGCGAGGATGGCTTCGTGGGGCTCCGAAATCGAGCGGACGCCCGTGGATGAACAGTGCTCAGCGTGTGCCGGGGCCTCGGCGAGTCCCGCGTCGGGCGTCCCGTCGCGCTTCCCGGTTCGCCCGATGCTCAGCGACCTTGGCAAGCTGCTCGGGGGTGAGGATCGTTGCGATGGTGCTCTGCATTTCGGTCCGCATCGCCTGACGGAACGCGCGCCGCTCCTCGCGGGTGGCCTCGGGGTTCGCTTCGCGCCATGCCCGAGCCTCGGCCCGCCGGGTCTGCATGATCGAGCGAAGCTCTGCCTTCTGGGCATCGGTCAGATCGAGATGCCGGGCCATGCGCCGGATGTGGTGGCGAGCGCGGGGGCCGCGGCGGCCGCGGTCCTGATGGCTCGCCTCGCTCTCGGCGCGCGCCGGGCCTTGGGCGAGCGACACCGTCGGAACGGCGAGGGAAAGAAGTCCACCGGTAAGAACGGCAAAGAGGATATTGCGCTTCATGTGACATGTTCCTTTCGGGCGCCCGGAGAGCGGGGGCTTGGGCTCTCTCGGTTGCCTTGTCTTGGGTCTCATGAAGTAAGACGGGGGTCTTCTGAAGCTTCTCTGAAGCCGCCAAAAAAAGTCCCGCCCTCGCCCCAACGTCGTGAAATGGTGGGGCTTCTATCCGAGGGTGCGACCCTTACTTGTGCCGGTAGACGATGAGGCCGTGGGTCAGGTCGTAAGGAGAAAGTCGCACGGTCACCCGGTCCCCAAGGAGGATTCGGATCCGGTTCTTTCGCAGACGTCCCCCCAGCTGAGCTCGAATCTCCGCGCCGGCTTCGGTCTGGATG
>JBCCZL010000202.1:0-14870 GCA_039187775.1 Myxococcota bacterium | reverse complement strand
TGTCTCTGTCTCTGTCTCTGTCTCTGTCTCTGTCTCTGTCTCTGTCTCTGTCTCTGTCTCTGTCTCTGTCTCTGTCTCTGTCTCCGTCTCTGTCTCTGTCTCCGTCTCTGTCTCCGTCTCTGAGCCCTTACCGCACGACCTGCCCACGCTCTTGAGTCGTGCTGTGCTTGGATCGCGATCCGAACCAGAGGCGCTCGCGATGATGGGGTAGACACCCCTTCATCGGTTCGCTTCGCGACGGTGCCCGTCTCGCCCGCGAGCCGACGAGGAATAACCGAGTTGTTTTGAGGAGGCAGGCCGAAGGCCGGTCGCGGGTGCGAGCGGTGCCCGCGCTGGAGGCGCGTGCGGAGTTTTGCAACAGCCTGCTAGTATTTGTCGTCGGCGGGGTCTGCCTTGAGGACCAGCCTTGCCGAGCAGCACGACGGTAGCGGTGGGGAGCGGTGAATCGCCCCGCGTCCTCGGAAACCGGGCCAGCGCTCTCCCTTGAGGAACAGAACGTCCCCTGGGTTGGCGCGATTCAGGCTCTTCGGAGACCGCAGGACCGATGCGTTCGCGGCCTCCACATCGACGTCGGTGCGTCCAAGGTTCTTTCGGACCACGTGCTGCTCGGCGACCCATTCGGTGGCGGGTCCTCCATACGTGCAGAGCAGGCGAAGGAACACCATGTCGGCGTGAAGCTTGCGACATGCGCCGTTCCTCACCGTCTCCAACCGTACGCGGGCTCGGCTGCTTTGGAGTGCGGTGGCGAAGATCGGTAGAAGTGTCTTCAGGTCGGCCAAGATTGCCGACGCAACCAGTTTGTCGGGTACGTCCGAAACGACCTCGAGAAACGTCTCCGGTCGCCGCACGTCGGTCACCACGCTTGCCGCCAGGTCGGACTGCTGGATCATGGCCTCGACCCGCTCTTCCAGCAGCGGGATTTCACGCGACCAAATCGCAATATTCACATCGGCTTCGCCGATGCGGATCAACTCTCGCGATGCCGCGACCCGAAGTGGTCGCGTCGGAACAGCTTGATGAGAGAGAAGTTGCATGCTTAGGCTATATCGCCGCCCGAATGCATTTGCAACTATATTGCAGATGCACGTCGAAGACGACAGCTGCCCGGAAAAGACACGGTGGCTGCAAGGTGCAGAAGTGTATGAAATCATGAGTATTTATCTATCGTGGGCAGGCACCTGCTCCGCGCTTGAGCCAGCGCCGTTCGCCACGGGCTGACTTGCTTTTACGTTGCAAATGCAAAAATCATAGGTACGCTTGTGCAATGGCCATGACCCGAGAAGACGCGAAGCGCTCCGTCCGTGAAGCAGGTCTCCGAGCGACCGCGCCTCGAGTGGCGGTCCTTCGCCTCCTCGCTTCAACCGAACGGCCATTGTCGCATTCGGAGGTGGTCGAGGCGATCGGCAGCAACGACTGGGATCCCGCGACGCTCTACCGCAACCTGGTGAAGCTGGCGGAGGTGGGCCTCGCCCGGGTTGCCACTCGGATGGAAGGCATCGCCCGATACGAAGCTCGGAACGAGGGCGACGGACCGCACCTCCACCCGCACTTCTCTTGCCGACGTTGTGGGGTGGTGCTGTGCCTCCCCACCGCCAAGCTGGCCGGCCCAGTAGACCGGGCCTGGCACGAGTCTCTTGCCGCTGCCGAGCTTCAACTCATCGGCGAATGTCCCACGTGTCTGGGGCATGACTCTCCAACGGACCGCAAACCGAGCAAGCTCAAGAGACGGCCTGCCAAGGTCTGAACCGTGAAGTGACCAAGAAGGCGGTTCAAGCAGAGAGCTCCGTTCTTCTACGAACGGCACGGTCTGGGCCGAAGCGGTCCAAACCGAACAACGCGAAACAAACGCGGAGGAAAAAATGAGCCACGATATCCATGAGGGCCCCCACGATCACGAGCACGGGCCCAACTGCGGACACACTGCGATCGTTCACGATGGCCACGTCGATTACCTGCACGACGGGCACCTTCACCATCCCCACGGTGATCACGTGGATGAGCACGCCTTATCTGTGAACGAGGTGAACCCTGTCGAATGTACCCCTGCGCACAACTGTGGGGGACATGCCAGTGACCATGTTCACGGACCGAACTGTGGTCACGAAGCAGTGCCACACGGTGATCACATCGACTATCTCGTCGACGGCCACCTTCATCATCCGCACGGTGACCACTGCGACGACCACGGCCCAGTGCAGTTCGCCTAATACACGAACCCAGACTGCGACCGACCGGTCCTAGTTCTGAAGGGGCGCAGGTCGAACGGACACCGACCACGAGGCTGGGTCCCGCAGCCCTATGTACCACGCGTTGTGAAGCTGGCTTGGCTCCTCGATGAAGATCTCTTCGTCGGTTGCCGGTGCCTCGATCCGGTCGAAGATCACCCGCCGAACCCACTCGCGGGGATCGGCCTTCACCACGAGCACGTCACCGTCGCTCAGGGCAGTCGCACCTTCGATCGGTACCGACTCGACCCGACTCGCGATCGCATCGCGCGGAATTGTCTCACCCAGCCCCGCAGAGAACGCGATGCGTTCATCTCGGCGCGTCGCCACTCCGCGGAGCCACGCGTGAAAGCCGCGGGTCGGGCCGGATTCGTTCGCGAGGTCGGAGCGGGCCTGGTCGAGCACGATATTCACCGCGTTGACGTCCCCCGCCTCGGCGATCGTCATCATCCGGGACTGGCTGCCGTCCAAGAGGTCGACCGCGGTCTGTTCGAGAAGCTCGGCGCGGACCCGGATCCCATCGGTGTTGTCGTCTCCGGCGTGGGCGTGGGCGACCGTGGGCGCGAGCGGATCGATCAGGGGAGCGAGTCGCTGCGCAATCGTCGGTGGGGCGAACACGTAGACCGGACCGACGAGGATTCGGGCTTCGACGAGCTCGACCTCCCACGGGTCCTCACCGGTGGTCAGGATCACATTGTCGGCCGCCGCGCTTTCCAGCTGCCAGCCGACCTCGACCAGTTCGCCGCCGGTCCCGGGAAGCCCGCATCCTGCGAGGAAAAGGACCGCAACCGGCGCCAATCGGCCACACGTCGTCAAGCGTCTACTGCAAGTCATCGTAGTTCAGGCACCTTGGTACAAATTGGCCACTCTCGCAAGTCACTTGCATTCGCAGTTTCTACTGCGGTTCCTCGCCGGCTGCCTCCCCGGACACCTCCGATTCCGGCGATGGCTCCGGTCCGGAGGCGTCGGTCGAATCTGCGTCCACCTCGGTCGGCTGGGGGGATGATTCTTCCTCGCTGGCTTCTGGATCGCCTGAGGCGGCACTCGGCTCGGGTGGCGACTCCTCCGACGTGCCGGTGCGGGTTGTCGCGGCGCCCGGCGAGTCCGCCTCAAGGGTCGTTTCGACCGTCTCGGTCGATGCTCCCTCCGTGGACCCCTGGCCGGAGAGGGCCGCTTCCGGGAAGACGGCTTCCGGAGAACTGCCGTCCGGCTCCTCACTGGCGTCACCAGGATCGAAATGCACCGCCAGTGTGGCTAGAAACGTGAGCGGTGGCCCGGCCGCGAAGTGCTGCGCGGCGAGCATCGACGGCGGAAGCTCCGGATCGTCGAAGTTGGACGCATAGTTAAAGACCGCGTTCTGGTAACGCGTGTCGAACAGGTTTTGCACCGCGAAGCTCAACTCAAAGAACCGCCAGCGCGCGCCGACCGCGAGATCGACGAGGGTGAAAGGTTCGGCGACCCGCTCGAAGGGGAGGGGGCGCTCGCCCACGAACTGAACTCCGAGTGCGCCACTCAGCTCGAAGGTTTCGCCCAGCAGGTCGACATCATGCACGATCGCTGCATCGACCCGCGCCACGACGCTGGGAATGAACGGAAGTCGGGGCCCCGCGAACAGATCGAGATCGTTGGCGTTGGTGGGCTGAAGGTGGGCCCGCGTGTACGTGATGCTCGCGAGCACATCGAGCCAGCGGTGCTGCCGTGCTCGCACCTGCGCCAAAAGTCCCGAACGGACGGATGGGCCGAGCAAAGAGTTACGGCCGGCTTCGGGATCGAACACGAGGTCCTGGGACACCCGAGTCGCAAACGCCGAGCCCCGCGCCTCCAGTCGGAAACCGCGTCCGTTCCACTCTCGTCGTGGCGCGCCCACTTCGGGTCGTTCGGACTGGTAGTGGAAGTCGAGGCCGCCTTCGAGCGCAAACACTAGGGCGAAGGGCGCCAGCAAGCCCTCCGACAGAGCGGCCGCATCGCTCGAGCGCGCCCCGAGACCGCCCGACAGCACGAAGCTCAGGCCTTCGACCACCTCGACGCGCGCCGTGCCGCGGGGCGATAGGGCCAAGCCGGAGGCCGAAGTCGAGGTGCGCTCGAGGCGGGGCCCCACCGCGTCCTCGGTGGGGAAGTTTCGGTCCGTCACGTTGAAGCCAAAGAAGTCGAGTCTCCCGCCCGCCGTGAGGCTCAACCATCGGGTTAGTCGAGCGTCGGCGCGGACGTATGCGCCCACCAGGGTCTCCCGCACCCGCCGATCGAAATCGCTTCGATAAGGAACGCTCAGCTCGGCGCGTCGACGATCGGTGATCGTGTCCGCGTCGTCGAACCGAAGATGGGCTCCGACCTCAAGGCGCTGGTCGAAGCCCAAAAGGCGCTGTGCCACCAGATAGCGTGCGCGCGCTCCGAGAGTCGCCACGTCGTACTGCTGGTCGAAGTTGTCGCCGCGCTGAGGCAACCCGTCGGTGCGTGGGTCGGTCAAAAAGCCAGTGAAGTTCTCTTGAATGCGAAGCGAGCGCGCTTGCCCAAACGCGAGGACCTCCCCGAGTTCGTTTTGGCCGGCAAATCGCACGCGACCATTGAGGCCCCCGCGAAGCGTGCTTCCGCCCTGGTTCGGATCGTAGAAACAGAAGAACTGCGAGTCTTCGTCGCTAGGGCAGTTGGGATTGTCGCGGCGTTCGAAGTCGTCCTCGCGGAGCACGCCCGCGGAGCGCCAGCTGCCGGTGGAGGCGAACCCCAGCAAGCTGTAGCGAAGCGTTCCGTCGTCGGCCCCGCCTTCGTAGCGCGCCATCGCCGACGCGTTTCGGAAGGAACGATTCGGGCCAAACCCATCGCCTTCGCCGTAGCGAATGCCAGCGAAGGTGCCTTCCGACGCGCCGCTCGGCCCCCAGAGGGCGGTAGTGCGCACTTCGTTAAAGCGGCCGTAGCCGACCGACAGATGAAACCCCCGCTCCGGGAGCCCGAGCCGATATTCGGCGGTGCCCGCGGTGGCGAAGTCTCCCTGACTTGGGTCGAACGGTCCTTGCACGACTCGAAGCGAGGCCACGAGCTCGGGAATGACGAACAGCGTATCGACGTAGCCGTGGCCGTGGGCGTTCGACACCTCGTTGATCGGCATGCCGTCGACGAGGACTTCGAGATCCTCTCCTTCGGCGGCATCAAACCCGCGAAGAAACATCGCGAGCGCGTGGCCTTCGGTCGCGTGCTGGGTGAGGAGGACACCGGGAACCAAGGTCAGCATTTGTTGCGCCTGACTCCGGGGAACCCGGCGGAGCTCGCCAACCTCCACATCGAAGTCGCTGGTGGAAACCGGAGGGGCCTCGTCGGAGACCGTCGCTTGCACCTCGGCTTGCGCCCCGAATCCTTCACCCTCGTCTTCCATCACCGGGCCTGCAGACTCGAGGCCGGCCTCGGCTTCGGGCGGCTCCGTGCTCGCCACGGGAGATTCGTGGCTCTCTTCGGGTGGGTTCGCGGGGCCTTCCGCTTCCGTTGGCGGATTCGCTTCCGTCGGCGGATCCGCTGGCAGCTGAAACTGCACGCGGAAGTTGATCTGAGCGAGGACCGGCCGTCCATCCACGCGGGCCGGTTCGAAGGCGAGCGTCATCACATAAGCGCGGGCGCCCTCTCGGTACGCCTCAAGCGTTTCGTCGGTGGGCGCTGCTTCCTCTTCCGCTTCGGGAGAAAACGCGATGTCGCCACATTCCGCGTCGGTTACCGTGCCGCCCGAATCGATGGTCAATCGGCACGTGACCTCGGCGGGAAGCTCTCCCGGCGCTTGCGCCGGCGGTGCCTCCTCGACCAACGTGGGCGGAGTCCGGTCTTGCGCCGACGCCTCGAAAACGCCGGGGGCTCCAACGAGCAGCGCCGCCACGAGGGCGGCGCCAGCTACGGTTCGGAATGGGGCGAGTGAACGCACTGCCGCCCGCCTTACGTCACGTCGGCGATCTGAACTACTCGAGCTCGATTTCGTCGTGGAGGCCGTTGTTGACCAGGAACACGACCTCGGTCTCGTTGTCTGCGCCATCGGGCTTGGTGAGGACGCCAAGCGTCACGAAAGAGCCGACCGGAGGCATGTCGAGCGGCATGGCCATCTGCAGGTCGATCGTCCCGTCGGCGGGCGAGTTGATGTCGATGCCGAAGGTGTAGGCGCCGTTGGGAATGTCGAGCGCGGTGTCGCTCACCGCGCCCTGCGCAAGGCCGGGGATGGCCGCGGTGCCAGGCATCGCGACGTTGTAAACGTCGACGGCGTTCGGGACGAGGTAGCTCACGTGGAAGACCCGCACCTTGATGTTGCCCGCCATTGGAGCGACGCGGTCTTCGGTGATCGGAAGCACCTGAAATGCGTTCGCCGCAGTTTCGTCCGCATCCTGCTGCCAGGCCACGAGGGTGTAGTACTCGCCGCCGGTCAGCATGAACCCAGCGACGTTGATCACCGCGTCGCCGATCGCTCCGCCGGTGGGCACCACCGCGACGTCGACAGCACCCTCGCCGAACGGCAGGTATGGGGTGTTGCCTTCAAAGGGTACGTCGGAGAGCGCGAGCTGGCCGCCGAGGTAGATATCCACGTTTCCAGCTTCGGGCGCCAAATGCCAGATGCGCGCGTTCGCCGCGGCCTCGAGCTCGACCTCGTCGTGGATGTTCTGACCGTCGCCGACCAGGAACACGACCTCGGTCTCGTCCTCACCCGCCATGTCGCCGGGCTTGGAGATCACACCCATCGTGATGAGGGAGCCGTCCGGCGGCGCGTCGATCGTCTCGCTGCGAAGGTCGACGATTCCGTCGGTGGTGCCGAGCATGTCGGCCATCGGGCCGACGTCGAGACCCACGGTCAGCGCTCCGGTCGCCAGCTGGGCGGCCATCGGTGCGGCTGTGCCTTGGGCGAGGCCTTCCAGGAGCTCCGGCGCGAGGATGTCGCCAAGGTTGTGCACATCCACGGCCGACGGCACCGCGTAGGCTGCGTGGAAGACGCGGACCTTGACGTTACCCGCGTCGGGCGCCGCAGTGTCTTCTTCGATGGGGAGCGCGCCGAACGCATCGGCCGCCGTCGCGTCGGCGTTGAGCTGAGTCGCGATGATGGTCCAGCTGGTGCCCGCGGTGAGGTTGAACCCATCGACGGTGATGACCGCGTCATCGATTGGAGAACCGGCGGGAGCCACCGCAAAGTCATAGCTGCCTGCGGGTAGGGCGATGTACGCAGTGTTCTGCTCGAACTCCAAACCCATGAGTGTCGCGTTGCCGTTCACGAACACATCGACGCTGCCGGCGCCGGCGGCGAGATGCCAGAGCCGAATCTGGCCCATGTTGCCAACCGTCGCGTCGCCGTCGGGGCTGCCGTCGGGGCTGCCGTCGGGGGTCACCATCCCGTCGACCGAGCCGTCGGGCACGGTCGTATCGTCGTCGTCACCACAGGCCGAGAGGGCCAAAATCACAGATAATGCTAATGTCTTTTTCATTCTAATGCGCCTCAAAACGAAGGTTCGTGCGGACTGTTCCATAGTCGAGTATCGTTTGCAATCGACTTGCGACTGCTCTGCGCTACGGATCGTTGACCGATTGGTAGTGTTCGAGTTCCGTAAACGCAAGTGGCTTGCAAAAAGTTCCTTCCCAAAAACTTGACGGGAGGGGTGACTTTAGACGCAAGTTGCTTGCAAAAGACTTCCCCTCAACCCATAACTCCGCAATGACTTTTTTTCGCGTACTTCCTCTAATTGCTGCGGTGGTTGCGTCGCAGGGGTGTGATTCGGACTCCACGAGTTCCCCAGATGGGAACATTGTCCCGGACGGTGCTGCGGGAGACGCGATGCATCAACATGATGTCCAACGTGGTGACGTCATGACCGACAGTGGTGACACCTTGGATGGGGAGGTGTTCGAAACGCGGGGGCGGCTCAGTGTGGCCGATACCGACTCCGGTACGGTCGCGGTGTGGGACCTCGACGTCGGGATGGAGGTCCAGCGTTACGATCTTGGGGCTCCGGCGCTTCTGCACCGGCCGCTGAATCGACAGATCACTGCGGTCATCGCTGCCCAGCCGACGATCGGTCGCTTTGATGTGTTGGGCGTTGGCGTATGGATTTGGGACCACGTCGACCATTTCCACGTGTATAAAGAATCTGCCGCGTTCCAGATCGACAGCGAGCTCGAAATGGTCGGTGGCCTGACGGAAATTGGCGTCACCGGGGGTTGGGTGATCGCTTTTGATGACGCGACGGGTAGGGGCACAGCACTATTCGAACGAAGCATCGGCAATCTCCGGACCGATGTGGACCGGACCCGAGCACCTGTCTTTCGCGACTTTGCGACCGAGCCACACGACGGCACGGCGCTCATTTCTCGCGGTAACCTGTTCGTGACTCAGGCGGGCGGTGGAGTGGCGAGGGCGACCCAGGGTCCGACGGGTTTTGGCATGCCACAGCCGCTGATGGAAGAGTGCCTGGATGCCGGAACGGCGACCGGCGCGAGTATCTACGCAGTCTACGCTTGCCGCGACGGGTACCTCACGAGCACCTGGGACGAAGATGCGGGCGCCTTCGAGTACAGCCGAATCGCCCATCCGGACGGCGCCGCGGCTGCCACGTGGCTGTTTGGCGAAGACGATCTCCCGCACATCGTGGGACGGGTGAGCGCGCGTGATCTCGTGCTGATCGATGTCCCGGGCGGAACCGCAGAGGTCGTCGCCCTCGAGGAAGACATCGCCGAGGTGACGGCAGACCGAGACGGTCAGCATCTCCTGGTTCTCACGACGTCAGGAATGCTTTTGGACCTCGACCCGAGCACCGGGATGGAGCGGCGGCGCCTCGAAGGCGCAGGCGCCGGACCGATCTCGACGGGCGATGGGTTCGTCTATGTGGCCGACCCCGCGACCCAGACGGTGCGTGAAGTCGACCTAGAGAACTTTGCCGAGGTTCGCCAGTTGGACGTCGGTATGACCATTGGAAGTCTGGTGGTGACCGCCCTTTGGCCGGGCGGCGAACCCGTCATGCACTGAAACAGAGTGGACCATGCGCGCCTTCATTGACTCCTTTGCCATCGCCGGCGTCGCGATGGTTGCCCTCCTTGGTTGCACCAACGACACCGGCGGCAACGCCTCGCTTGTCGTCCGGGCCGATGCGCTTGCCGAAGCGCGAGACGGCATCAGCACCATGCAGACCGCCGATGGATTTTCGGTGGAGTTCGACCACGTCGTCTTGGCCCTCGAAGGGTTCTTCATGCAAACGACGCTTGGCGATGCTCAGCCCCTGCCGTCCGAGTCGGCCGTGGTCGAGCTCGTGCCGTCGGGCTCAGAGGTGTTCCGGTTCGAGGGTCTAGAGGCTCGCCGCTGGGACAATGTGGGCTTCAGCACCGCCCCCGCCCAGGCGGAGGCCGCGCGCGTGTCGGTGGATGACCAGATCGTCGACCAAATGGTCGCCAACGGCTGGTCGCAGTTTGTGAGCGGAACGATGGTTTCGCCCGACGGAATGAGGTTCCCGTTCGAGTTCGGGTTTCCGGTCCGCGTCGACTACGTTCGATGCCGCTCTGGTCGGGACGGCACCGACGGGGTGGTGCTTCCAGACAATGGTCAGGCACAGGCAGAGATCACCTGGCACCTGACGCATCTCTTCTTCGATTCCTTCGCCGAGGATTCGTCGCTTCGGGTGGAGCCAATCGCCGCGATGTACGACGGCACCAACCCGGTCACCATCGACCAGCTGTCCGCCCAGCCGCTTGCCGACGTTCGCGGCCTCGATGGCCAGCCGCTGACCGACGATCTTGGCAACCCGGTGCTCTACATCCCGCCGGCCGGCGGCGCGGAGACGCTCCGAGAGTTCGTACTCTCCGCGCGCTTCGCGCACTTCGACGGCCTCGAGGGATTCTGCAACTCCGAGCTGACTCTCCTTTGAGGCTGGCGTCCAGCCGGCTCACGCATCGTGAGCGCCGGCCCTCGGCGTAGCGTCCACCTCGGCGCTCACTCCCGTACTGATTTCTGCGCCGGAGCGTGGTTCTGGTCTCGGGGCGTGGTTCCGGTTCCCGGGCCTTGGTTCCGGTTCCTCGCCCTGAAGCTGTTTCGGTCTGGTCCGCCGTCTGGTTTCTCGAACGAAGTCATCGATGTGTTCGTGAGCTGTGTTCTGGCAGTCGTGCTCGTGAATCGTACGACGAAAGCCGAAGGATTTCGGAGTGTGCACCGGGCAGACGGCGCGTCGAAGACGCGACGCGCGATCCGAGCTCGCGGAACCGGCGGGACCCATGGAGGCGTTTCACGCTGGAATGGGGGAGGACGAAGTCCTCCTTGGAGGCTAGGGCGTGCGCCGCCGCAGCCAGAGGGCAGCGAGGAGCGCGCCGAATGCGAGTGCGCCGAGGCCGCCGCCCCCGCTCCCCGCGGCGCAGCTTGCGCATCCGCCCGTGCTGGGAGGATCGCCGCCAGGGCCGTTGTCGACGACCGTGGTCGTCTCGATCGGAGTGGCCGTGGTCGATGGCGCTGCGCCTCCGGGGGGGCCGGGGTCGTTTGCGAGGGCGGCTTCGGCTTGGCCGGCGGTGACCTGAATCTCGGGGATGTCTTGCTCCACCACCATTCCGATAGCCGTGAGCTCCGCTCCAGTGCTCTGTCGCATCGCGGCGTTGCCCGCACCCGTGGCGGGAGGTTCCCCGCCCCCTGGTGGCCCGCCCCAGAGCCCCCGCTGGGGCTCGTCGCAGCTTAACTCCCCTTCCCAATGGTTGAGCATCACGTAGCGCCCCTGGAAGTTGTTGATGGAGCCCGGGCTCGATCCCTCTTCGGTGAGGTTCCCTTCGCGGTCGGGAATCCCGCGGCCGCCCACGATGGAGGGGGCCTCCCGGAACACGAGGTCTTCATTGAGGCCCTCCCGGCCGTACCGGTAGTGGAGCCGCGTGAGCACGAAACCGGACGGCATGAAGCGAGCGCGGCCGAGCGTCGGCGCGGCTCCGCCCCCCGCCGGTAGCACGTCGGCGCCGAGGAGGGTGAGCTCGCTCGGGTTGAGCGCGGGGGTGGGGCAGGGATCGCAAGTCATTGCATCCCAGGAGTATTCGGTCACCACCGTCCGAGGACTCTGGGCCGTCGCCCGGCGAAAGATTCGATCGTAGAACTCGCCGAAGCTATCCCGTACTTCGCTCTTCACTCGGATGTTGGTGGGGATCGTGACGTTGTTGTAGTTCGCTACCTCGAAGCGCTGGTTTCGGGCCAGGATGTGTACGATCAGATCCTGCTGGCCGGAGCTGTTCAGAAGACCGAGCCGGACGGGAAGGCTGAACTCGTCGCTGTCGTAGTGAACCCGCAGCGGCGAGAGGACCACCCTTCCATCCTCGAACGTCACCCGCTCACTATCGACTTTGGCGACGAAAAACTTCGTTCCCTGAGCAACATACGGGCGCAGCACTTCTTCGGCGCCCTGAGGAATGTTGTAATTCTCTTGTCGAAGCCAGGTGTCGAGGCCTGATGAGTCTTGTGCGCTGAGGATCTGAATGTCGTATTCACCGACGGCGAACTCGGCCTCGACGGTGACGCCAAGCCCGCCTTCCGCTAGATCGGGGGTGGGTGCAGCCCCGGTCGCTCGAGCGGCAAAGCGAAGCATTTGGACCGGCGGTCGAGGGTTGCACGGATCCTGCTCCCAATATTCGACGAGGCGTGGAGCGGCGAGATTATCGACGCGCGTGAACACCTCTTGGGGGAGCGTCTTGACGTTCTCTTCCTGGAGCACCTCCGGCACGGGCACCACCATCGCGAAGTCTTCGGGCGGTCCCTGGTAGCTGTTCTGCATCGACAGCACAGTGCGGGTCCCATCCCGCATCATCACCACCATGGTGGCGTTGTTGTAGAGCGAGGCATCAGCACCACTCACGTAGAAGCCGCAGAACGCCCGCGCCGATTGCGGCCCTCCGAGCACCAGCCCTGCCGCAGCCATAAGAACGATCCATCGCATCATTTCGCAGTCCCTTTCCGTCCGCCTCTCCGCACTTCTAAGGACGGTCCCTGTCGCGTTCGCCTTGGGATCGCTCATCCCTCGGTGCCTTTTCAAGGGTCTCGGCTTGACATCGAAAGAAAATTGGTACAACCAATAAACCAATCATGTTCGCTCAAATCCCGCGGGAAAGCTCGGTCGAGGCGTGCGAGCGCACCCTCCGGCTGGCGCTGCTCCGAAATGAGCTCCAACCCGGCCAACGTCTTCCGCCGGAGCGCCATCTCGCCGAGCAGCTCGGGGTCAACCGCCAGACGCTTCGCGCGGCGCTCGCGAGTCTCCGGCACCAGGGCCTTTTGGCGGTACGTCAGGGAAGCGGTGCCGTGGTGCAGGACTTCCGTGAGGTAGGGGGGCCCGAGCTGATCGGCGATCTCCTCCGCGATGCGACCGAACAAGAACGGCGCCCCTACCTCGAAGACCTCCTTGCGGTCCGGCGGAGCCTCGCCGCGCTCCTTCTGTCGCACCTCGCGCGTCGGCCCACCGAGGCTGCGGCGGCGCTCGCGCCATCCCTCGATCGCTACGCGGAGGTCGTGAGGTCTCGAGAGTTGGATGTGGATGCGATCGCCGAAGCGGACATCGAGGTGATGGCAGCCCTTCTCGAGGTCGTGCCGAGCCCGGTGCTTCGTCTTTGCCTCAATCCGCTCACCGCGGTGCTCTCGGCCGCCCCCGAACTCCGCGTCGCGATCTACTCCGAGCCGACAAGGTCGCTCGATGCCTATCGAGTGTTGTTGCAGTGGCTCGAAGCGGGGGCGGGCGAAGGGAAAGAAGCGATCCTCGCGGCCCTCGAAACGCGCGATGGAGAGACCCTTCGTTTGCTGGAGGTTCGCGAATGAACGAAACTGCCGATCGAGGGTATCGCCGATACCCTCTCTATTTTTATCCTCTGCTGCTTCGACCGGGGTGCGTCGATGAGGCCCTTCGCCGGGTGGCGGAAACTGGCCTCGTAGATCCGGTGCCTAACCTATGGCAGGTGTCGCTTGGGGTGCTCCGGATGTGGCATCGGGTGATCTTTCGCTTCGATTCGATCGGCACTTCCTCTGGGCCTCCAGTGCGGCGGACGTGGCGCGCTCGCGCGTTTCGGTTCCGGCCGATTCGGTTTCCGTTTCTCCTCCGGGAGCGTGCGGTTGCGCCCCTCGACTTCTCCGGGTTGGTGTCGAGCCGGGAACGGATCATTCGCCATCTTCTCGGCGCCCATCACGACCGTGACCAGTTTGTTTACGACCTCGAGCTGCTATCCCTGCATCCTGGCGCACTGCCGGAACTCGAGGCCCGCGTTCGCGCGGTGGTCGACGGTTCGGACCATCGCGCCGAGTGGCTCAAGGACCTCGTGGTCTTCGAGGAATATCATGAAACTCTGCTTCTCGCGCTCCAGGGCACGGCGCCGAAGAACGCCGCCGACAAGAACGACCCTGACATTTCGCTTCGAGCCTACCTTCGGTGGTGCGCGGCTCAGCCGACGACTCCGCGCGCGTCGCTCGCGGCGGCGATGGCCAGTCTGTGGCCCGGATCGATGAGCCCTGCAACATGAGTACGCGGACCCAACGGGTGACTCCACTCCTCGATCTTTCGCCGCGGCGGCTCCGCGAGCGTCTGTCCGACGGATACCCGGTCGACCGTCTTGCGCTCCGGGATCGGGCATACCGGGGCGTGAGCCTTGGCCTCCCGTCCTTGGTCGAGCGCCTTACTTGGAAGACCTTTCAGAAGGTGTTCCATTTCGATCCGGACCGCGCAGTGCTTCGCGGATGGAACGTCCGGCTCCGCCAAACCGGGATCGATGGACCGCCGGAACCCAAGCGACGCCGCGGCGTTCCGGTCACGTTTGGCCACTACCGAGTGGTCGACCCCGGCGAACGACTTCCAAAAGACGTTCGCCGGGGCCTCCTCATCGATTATGGCCTTGGCTCGAACCGGCGGACGGACCCGGTCCGCTTTCTCCGAGACCCGATCGTCGCGCTGGAAGAGCACGACTCTACGTTTCTTCTTGGCTGTAGCTTCGTGGAGATCGGACGGCACACGGTGGCGACTCCGTCTTATTTCGCACTGATCGACGAGGGCCCGTTGACCCACGTCGTGCCTGCCGACGCCCCGGGCTAGAGCTCGAAGTCAGCGGCGTGCTCCCGAAGGTGCGCGATGTAGTAGGCCGCGTCCTGTTCGGGGGCAAGGGTGCCGGCTTCGCAACGGCGCTCGAGCTCCTTTCGGATGTCACCGAGCTTCTTCGACGGCGGAACGCCGAACTCTTCCATGATGAGCGTGCCGAGCCCCTTGGGGAGCGGCGGAAGCTTGGCGTCCTCGGCCTGGAGCTTTCGAATCCGAGCGCCGAGCTCGCTGATCGAGCGAAGGCCTCGCTTCTTCTTCGCCGGTCGCTTGGTCGTGATGTCCGCGCGACTCAGGTCGAGGAGATCGGTGAGCCCGTCGCCCATCTCCTTGTAGAACCGCCGTACCGCCGATTCGGTCCACGTTCCGTCGTACTGGCTCGCCCGGAGGTGGTACAGAATCAGGAAGTGGATCCGGTCGTGCAGCGCGCCGTCGAAGCCGAGGCGCTGACTCACCCGCTTGCGAAACATCGCCGCGCCGACTTCTGCGTGGCCGAAGAAGTGCACCTCGCCGTTCGGTTCGATGCTTCGTGTCTTCGGCTTGCCGATGTCGTGAAGGAGTGCTCCCCAACGCACGGCGAGCCGCGGCACCGCCTGCCGCACCACCTGCTTGGTGTGCTTCC
>JBCCZL010000201.1:0-14901 GCA_039187775.1 Myxococcota bacterium | reverse complement strand
GTTGTCTTTCAGATGAGCGAGGCAAAGTTCGACGAGGGCCGCGACGCGCTCGAGGCAGTTCAAGTGAAGGCGAGCGGTTGGACATCGGAACGAGCACACTTCGCTTTTGTGTTTGCGCGTGAGCCGAGGTGGGCTGCGAGTGCGTGCGAGGGCCTGCTGGGGGAGATTCCGACTTTCGACACCGGGAACAGCTGGGCACTACTCCTCGCATCGGTTGACGACCCGGGACGAGCCGCCGCCCTGATCGACTGGGTGAGTCCATCCCTTCGACGAAGCTACGCATCGATGTTCGCGGATTTCGCCTACGACCTCGTGGAATCGCTCGGCGTAGGAGCGGCTCCAGTGCTCGAACAGCTCACTTCGTGGGACGGCCGCTCGAGCAACAAGAACCCGTTCCGGAGCCCACTGAAGCTCACGCTCTCAAACCGTGAATGAAACTAAGCGGTTCCGCAGCCGACTCACAGTGAACTCATCCTGCGCGGATCCGTCGTGCGAGCACTTGCAGTTCTGTTTCGAAGGTAAGCGAGTGTTCGAACGGGCAAACCTCGTTGCCGAACCAGACAGCCAAAAGCGCGAAGTGCTCCCGAAGTTTGCGTGTCGAGCTGCAAGTGAATCGTGCTTGCCGCTCAAGGCCACTACGTTTGGTGAGCCGCCACCGCGATCCAGCCGCCGGGGCCTGCGTAACGAAAGCACACCCACTTGGTCGACCGGTCACTCGAGTCGACCCGGCTCGACTGGAAACCAAACCTCACGTGGCCCCGTCCCGCTACACTATTGCTACAGTGGGCGGGCCGGAGCCGCGTAAGTACTGGTGACCCCAAGGGGACTTGAACCCCTGTTACCGGCGTGAGAGGCCGGTGTCCTAACCGCTAGACGATGGGGCCGTATGAAAATATCAACGCAGCTCGGGGACTAGGATTCGAACCTAGATAACCAGAACCAGAATCTGGTGTCCTGCCATTAGACGATCCCCGAAGGATCGGCGATCCGAGGGGCGTTTTACTAGCCTTAGCCCTGGCCGGTGTCAAGCGACGAGCCCCGACGCTCGATCTTTTGCACGACTCGCTCATCCGGGGGCGGCAGCGGATAGCTCCGAATCTCCGCGGGTGCGCACCATACATGATCCGCCACCTCCCGGTGCTGAACTTCGCCGCTCACCAGTGTGCAGTCATAAAACAGGAGGAGCACGTCTTTTTTGGGGTACCGATGAAACGTGACGTCCAAGATGTCGCGCACCGCGATCTGGATCGCGCATTCTTCCTCGCACTCCCGCACGAGGGCCTCTTCCGGCGCCTCTCCATCTTCGAGCTTCCCGCCGGGGAACTCCCACATGCCTTCGAGATGGGTTCCGCTCGGCCTCCGCGTGAGCAGTATGCGACCGTCGCTCCAGACGATGGCCGCGGCCACAACGATCATGTGCCGATGGCCCGTTCAAGGCGCGCCTCGGCAACCCAGATGTCAATGAGCGAATCGAGGTACTGAAGCCGAGCCCGGGTCAGGTCGCTCTCCGCATCAATGAGGTCGCTGGTCGCCGCGGTACCGGCTTCGAGCTGACGACTTCGTACGCGATAGCTTTCCTCGGCCGCTTCGATTCCTGCGGTCGCGGCCTCGAGCGCAAGCTGCGCCGCCTCGAGGGTCTGCGCGGCCTGGGTCACCTCGAGTCGCACGCCATCGCTGAGCGCCGTCATGTCGGCTCGCGTCTGCTCGACATTCGCCTCGGCACTCGCGACCTGCTGGTTCGCGTCGAAGAGATCGTTGGGCGACCAGGAGAGCACCGCGCTGATATCCCACGTCGCGTTGAACTCCTGCTCCTGCGGGAAGATCCGGTTGTTCGGGTTGGCGTAGTCGATGCCCGCCTGGACCGCGAGCTGCGGCCAGCGACGTCCCGCCTGCGCCGTCGCAAGATCCTCTTGCCCGGACACCACCAGTCGAAGCGCCCGCATTTCCGCTCGATTCTCAAGGGCTTGGTCGACGAGCCCGTCGAGGTCGGCGTCTCGCTGGGCAGGGATCCGACTGAGGTCGGCGCTCACGCGAATCGCGTCCGGGCGGGTGTGAATCAACACGGCGAGGGCGCTCCGCGCGATCGCGACGCCCGCCTGAGACTGGGCCACCGCCACCCGGGCCGACGCAAGTTGCGCGTCCACCCGCATGAGGTCGACGGGCGGCGAGACGCCCCCGTTGACCAGCGCTTCGACCCGCGCCCGATTCGACTCGGTCTGTGCGACCGTTGCCTCCGCCACATTCAGGGCGCCCTCGGCGCGAGCCAGCGAGTAGAACGCCTCGGCCGCCTGAAGGCCGATCGACGATTCTTCGGCCTGGGCGCGAACCCGCTCCGCCTCGGCCAGGGTTCGGCTTCCGTCGTAGCTCGGGAGAATCGTGAGAAACAGGTCCGTCACCGGGTAGGAGACCTGTGCCCGAAGCGTGAACGTGTCGAGGATCACGGGAAACTCGAAGTCCCCGAGCGCCGCCTGGGCCTCGAGAAACCCCGTAAACAACGTGCGCGACGCTGGATCGGAGACTTGGTCGATCAGCGCTCGGGCCGCCGCCAGGTCATCCGGGTTGTTGCCGCCACCGCCGATGCCTCCCTGGTCGACGTCGCTCAATCGGGTGTAGCGAGCGCTCACGTCGAGCCGTGGAATCACCCCGAGGAAAGCACGCTCCGCGCCTGCATCCGCCACCGCCGCGGCGGCCCGAGCCCGCTCGATCGACGGAGCGGTCGCGACCGCGCGCTGCATCGCCTGCTCCACGGTTAACCCGCCCGGGGGAAAGAGGGTCGATAGGTCGAAGCCCGCATCGTCCGGCGACTCCACGTTGGACACCGTGGGCGGTGGGGGCACGAGTTCGTCTGCTCCCTCCTGTGCGTGAACCGGAACTCCAGCTCCAGCCAGGGCGAGGGCAAGCGTGACTGTCGATATTTTGTCGAGATTTAATGGGGCGCTAGGCATAGTGAGAGTCCTTCGAGTCCGAAAGCCGGAGGGTTCATAGACTCGGGGACCAGGACCGACAATAGTGCGGCCGAGGAAAGGAGCCGACGTGAAGGTTGCGGTGATCGGCGCCACCGGAATGGTGGGCACAGAGATGTTGAAGATCCTTGAGGAGCGGGACTTTCCCGTGACCGAGCTCATTCCGCTCGCGTCGGCCAAGAGCGTCGGACGAACGGTCCAGTTTCGGGGACAGGCGGTCCCCGTTCAGGAGGCCACCGGCGATGCGTTTTCCGGGGTGCGGCTCGCGCTGTTCTCGGCGGGCAGCGGAACCTCGAAGGAACTGGCGCCGAAGGCCGCCGCCCACGGGGCGTTGGTGGTCGACAATTCGTCGGCGTGGCGAATGGATCCCGACGTTCCGCTGTGCGTTCCCGAAGTGAACCTCGAAGCCGCCAAGGCGCCACCCAAAGGCATCATCGCGAATCCAAACTGCTCCACGATTCAGATGGTGGTCGCCCTCGGGCCGCTCCATCGGGCTGCGACGATTTGCCGCATCGTCGTCTCGACCTACCAAGCGATCAGTGGCGCCGGCGCCCGCGCGGTCGAGGCGTTCCTGGAGCAGGAGCGCGCGGTCGTCCAGGGCGACCCGTTCGACGGCCCACAGCTCGCCCGAAGCTGCCTGATGCATTGGAGTCCGGATGAGGCCACCGGCTACCAGGAAGAAGAGCTGAAGATGGTCCACGAGACCCGCAAGATCCTCGGGGCCCCGTCGATGCAGGTGTCGCCGACGGCAGTTCGCATTCCCGTGATCACCGGCCACGCCGAATCCATCGCCATCGACACGGAAAAGCCGCTCAGCGCGGCGGAGGCGCGAGAAATTCTCGAGGGCGCTCCCGGCGTCGAAGTCCGAGATGATCTCGGCAGCGGTGTCTATCCCACCCCGCTCGACGTGGCCGGCACCGATCCCGTGTTCGTGGGCCGGATTCGAGACGACATTGGCAATCCGGGAGGCGTTCAGCTCTGGGTGGTTGCCGACAACCTTCGGAAGGGTGCGGCGCTCAACGCGATACAGATCGCCGAAGGCCTGCTCGTTTGACGTTTTGTCAAACGAGACCGCTTCGTCCCCATCGTCTCCGTCAGTCTGGCATGCTTTCGTCCATCCTGTTTTCACGATGAATGCCCATCGAACCGGGCCCTCCCCGGCCCGCCTCTTGCTTGCGATTGCCTCCGAGATGCGAGATATGAGCCCCATGCGATGCCTTGTAGCCGTGCTCGTTCTAGCCGCGTCCCCTGCCGCGGCCCAGGACATCACGGTAATCCTGGAAGACGTGACCGGTGCCGACGTCGCGGATGTGCGCGCGAACGGATTCTCTGCCGCGCAATGCGCGGCGAATACCAGCCTTCGACTTCAGCTCCGTTCCGTGCCCACCGATCGCAATCGGCTAGTGTTCTTTCGGGGCGACGACTGCAACCTGGTGGAGAGCCGCGACGGCGACGAACCGGCGAGTGAATGCGACCGCCTTACCATCCCCGACATCACCGCATCGAGCGCCGACCTCGAAGTGACCACCGACGTGCTCTCGTTGCTCGTCCACACCATGGATAACACTACCCTCACCTGCGACAACATCGACGCAAGCCGCGATATCTTCATTCTTGCAGTCGACGATGACCCCAACAGCGAGGACGTCGGCACTGGCTGGGGGGTGATCACCCTCGAGCTCGACACCGTCGCGCCCAACGTCCCGAGCAATATTGCCGGCGGCACCGGCAACACCGCGATCCCGGTCGGGTGGGGTGAACTCGATCCGGACACCGACGAACATCGGATCTATGTCGATGAGACGGGGTGCCCAAGCACTACATTGATCGCGGGAGAATCAGCGGCGGGCCTCACCCCGGTCACCACCGTTGGCGGCACGAGCACCTCTGCTGACATCAATGGTCAGGAACTTGGCCTCCAGATCGGAGACATGGCCGCGGTGGCGGTGACGTCTCGCGACGCCACCGACAACGAGAGCGTGCTTTCGGACGTCGTATGCGTCACGCGGGTCGAGACCGAAGGGTTCTGCGAGACGTTTGGAAACTGCGAAACGTGCAGTGTCACGCCAGGCACTTCGCGAGGCTTCGGGAGCCTTGGCTTTGCCATGCTTGCCGCCGGAGCCGCGCTGGTCGTGCGGAAGCGTCGACGATTTCGGAGGCATCGATGAATCGGCTGGTAGTCGCGCTCGGGGTCGTGGTTTCGCTCATCTCGCTGCAAGCGACGGCCGAGGCACAGATCGAACTTCAGGACCGAGGCGCGATTCGTCCCTCGGTCGATTCGCCGGAGCGATTCGCCCTCGAGCTTCGCGTCGGTCCCTACACCCCCGACGATGGCCGGGGCGCTTTCGATGCCGTGTTTGACGATCTCGGGCCGCTCCTTGCCTTCGAGTTCGACATCAATGCGTACCGGCTCAAGAACGTGGGAATGATTGGCGTGGGCCTCAGCTTCGGCTGGGTCAACTACTCCGGCAACGCGTTCTCACAGGGCGGGACGGTGCGGTCCTCGGAGGACACGGACCTCACGCTCTTTCCACTCTCCGCCCTCGCGGTCGTTCGCATCGACGTCCTCCCCCGCCTCCTCAACATTCCGATCGTGTTTGCTGGCAAGCTCGGACCGGACTTTGTGATCTGGACCAGCAGCACCGGCGAAAACGACTTCGGGGGGGTGAGCGTTGGCCTCCGCTGGGGTGCGCAGGTGGCACTCGAACTGGACTTCTTCGATCGGCGGGCCGCGCGCGCCCTCGACGAGGAGTGGGGCATCAACCACACCTTCGTGTTCTTTGAGATCTTCGGGAGCGTCTTCGGCGATGTGGAGCCCCGGGTCGAAGGAAGCACTGACACGACCTCCCTTCCCCTCGGACCGGAAAACGGCTGGGCCTGGACCGCCGGCCTCGGCTTCATTCTCTAGATCTCCGTGGCCGAGCGCTACGCGGTTCGGCTGGTCGTCGCCTACGATGGGACCGATTTCTGCGGTTGGCAACGCCAGCCCGGCGTCCGAACGGTTCAGGGCGTATTGGAAGAGGCAATCGCGACGATGAGCGGGAGTCCCGCGAAGACCCGAGGCGTCAGCCGCACCGATAGCGGCGTGCACGCATACGACCAGCGGGTCGCCTTTGACACCGAACGACCGATCGGAGAGTACGGCTGGCAGCAGGGCCTCAACCAACACCTTCCCGATGACGTCCGAGTGCGCGCGGTACGCTTCGATGAGCCGGGTTATGACCCGCGGCACCACGCACGAGGCAAGCTCTATCGCTATCTCACACAGGTAGGATACGCCCGCGATCCACTCCTCCGTCATCGGGCCTGCTATCTCGGCGCCAGTCACCGAACCCCGGGGCCTCGGGTTCGACCGGAGACCATCGACGCGTGGCTGGACGTGGACGCGATGCGGGTGGCGGCCCGCGCGCTCACCGGAACCCATGATTTTGGAGCGTTTCAGGCGTCGAACGACGAGCGTACGGACCGGGTCCGCACCGTGCACCGTATCGACGTCATGCCGGACTTTTCCGGCCGAACCGATGTGCTCGCGATCGAAGTCGAGGGAGACGGGTTTCTCAAGAACATGGTGCGCATCCTCGCGGGCACCCTTCTCGATGTCGGGCGGCGCCATCGACCGCCCACCGACATCGACAAACTGCTCGCGGATCGCGATCGGCGCGAGGCCGGCCCCACCGCTCCAGCGGCCGGCCTTTACCTCGTTCGGGTAGACCTTCACGAATCCGCTGGGTAGAACGCCCAGGTGCAGGTTCCCACTCCCTACGGGAAGACGGTGTTCTCGTATCTCTATACGGGAGGGATCTCGATGGTAGCGATCGTCGAGGTCGCTCGAGGTCGACCAGACCGGGTGCCGAAGATCGCTTCTCACTGGGCGCGGACGATGGCCCGGCGCCTGGGGATGCGGGTCCGTCCGGAGGGCTTGGGTCGCGTTCCCCGAGACCGGCCGCTGGTGTTTGTCGCGAATCACATGAGCCATCTAGACGTGGTGGCGCTCCTCGCGGTGGTCCCGGTCCCGGTGGGGTTTCTTGCAAAGCGCGAGCTTCAACGCGTCCCGGTGTTCGGAAAAGCGATCGAAGCCGGCGGCAATGTGTTCGTCGATCGCGGACAGCGGGATGCCGCGGTCGCCGCAATCGAGAAGGCCGCCGAGCAGGTCCGGGATGGCGCATGCGTGGTCGTGTTCCCCGAGGGAACCCGGGGCGACGGAGAGAAGATTCGTCGCTTCAAGAAAGGTGCCTTCCATCTCGCGAAGGCGGCGGGTGCCTCGATTGTGCCGGTGGGTATCGCGGGAAGCGCGGCACTTCTCCGAAGACACACCCGTCGCATCTACCCAGGATCGGTTCGGATCGCATTTGGTGAGCCCATTGCTCCCGAGGGAACGGTGGACGAACTCCTTCAGGCATCTCGTCATTCGGTGGCGCGCTTGAGCGGTCTTCCGCTTTCGTTGGACGACACCGGCAAGCCCGACGCGGTTCACCCCCAAACTGAGCCCTCAGCCGTCAAGTCCGATGGGCTTGATCTCAAAAAGGACTCGTGAGCCTCCGGCGTTCCGATGAACGCGCACTCGTGGTGGCGTGCAGCGTGCTCGTGAGCCTAACCGTCGCCCGGAGCGCGACAGCGCAAGACGAAGCGGTCCCGGACGAGATCAAGGTCACGGTGATCGTATCGGGGGACCCGGAACCGTCCTTGACCGAGGCGGCCCGGGCGCTCGATCGGGCCATCGACCAGCATCCCGAGATGCGCCGACCGTTTGATCCGGGCGTGCGCAATGCGCTCCTTGGGGACCCCGGCAATGACGACGACGGGCTGAGCCGGCTTCGGGGACTTCGTCGCGGCCTCGGTCTGAGTGAGACCCAGGACCTTCGTTCGTTGCTTCGGATGGGGACGATGACGGGCGCGGACGCGTTGGCGATCGTTCGGATGCGGAATGGCGACCCCGAAGTGGTAGTGGTCGACGTCGTGCGCGAATCGTTCTTTCGCGGGTCGGTGGCCCTTCCGTCGGATGACGCGGTGGCGTTCATCCTGGCGAGGGCCCAGCCGGCCGCGCGGGCGAGGGCCGAGGAAGATGAAGTGGCGCGCGCCGAGGAGGAAGCCGAGGAGCGAGCGCAAGCCGCCCGGGAGCGCGCGCGGGAGGAGGCGCGGGAAGCCGAGGCCCGCGCGGAAGCCGAAGCCGATGCTCATCAGGCAGCTACCCGCGCGGAAGCAAACGATGTTCGAGCACGCGAGGAGGGCGAGCGCACCGAGGGCGAGGGCGAACGTCGCGAGGGTGCGGACGCGGAGACGACCGGACAGGATGAGGACTCCGAGGACGGCGAGGAAGAGCCCGGTTTCTTTGAAAAGTACTGGCCCTACCTTGTCGGCGCGCTGCTCCTCGGTGCGGTGATCGTGTGGTTTTCCCTTCCGAGCGACACTGCCGATCAGGGTGCCCCGGTGCTACGATTTATCCCAGGTGGCTCGCCTTAGGGATATCTTGCTCCTTTGCCTTCTGGCCGCAGCGACAATGTTGACGGCGCCAGGACCCGTGATGGGTCAGTCACCGCCTGCGGACGTGATCCACCTTGCCGGTGAGAGGACTCCGGAACTCCCGCCCGCCCCTGAGGACTACGTGAGTGAGACGCGGGACGAAGCCCACTGGGACTTTCCGGCGTCGGCTACGTCGCGCGTGCGCGAGCTCCAGACCACCTACTCCGATGCGTGGGACCGGGTCACCGCGGACCTCGGGGTCGAAGTGGAGCGGAGGGTCACGATTCGTGTCGGGCTGAATCCCGAGGAGATGGCTGCTCTCGCGCCGATTGGTTATCCGCCTCCGGGTTATGCGGCCGGCGTCGCGTATCCCGGTTTCGGGGTGATCCTCCTGACCCTCTCGGCGCCCGAGAGCTGGGAACCCACCAATCTCGACAAGGTGTTGGTGCACGAAATCTCCCACATCGCGCTTCATCGAGCGACCAATCACGAGCCGATGCCTCGCTGGTTTGTCGAAGGCGTCGCGGTGTATCAGGCGGAGGAGAACGACATCGCGCGTATTCGGTCGCTCTGGACCGCGACCGTCGCGGGAAGTTTGGTGCCGCTGGGCCGTCTCTCGCGGAGCTTTCCCGATCGACCGCACCGAGTGAATGTGGCCTACGCGCAGAGCGCCGACATCGTCACGTTCCTTCGCGAGCAAGACCGAGGTACCGAGCGGTTTCAGGAAGTGATTCGCGACGTCGGGGAGGGGCGGCCCTTTTCCGAGTCGGTCGAAGATGCCTACAACGAATCGCTCGCCAGCATCGAACAGCGCTGGCTCACCCAGCTCAATGAACGATTCAGCTCAATTCCTCTCCTCGTGAGCGGGACGGGGCTCTGGTTCTTCGCAAGTCTGCTCCTCGTGATGGCCTACATCCGACGGCGGCGCGACAAGCGTCGGAAACTCGCCGAGTGGGAAGCCGAAGAACGCGCCGAAGACGAAGCGCTCGAAGCCGCACAAGCCGCCATCGACGAACAGCTCGCCGACATTCCCGCGATGGGAACGATTCGAACCGATCGGGACGGCACGGTCCCCACCGTCGAATACGACGGCCGGAACCACACCCTTCACTAAGGGACAACTTTCGGGGACGAGGTAATTATTTGCCTCACCACGATCGCCAACGCCTTGAAATCACGTAGGCGCCGCCGAAGAGTCGGGCCCTCGCCCATCGCCCGCACCTATTTTCGGCTAGTTGGGGGCCTTGTTGCGGAAAATATTTACCTCGCCCCCGAAAGTTGTCTTCCCCTTGGCCGATAAGGCCTCGGCCGGTCACCCAGGCGCGGCTGGAATCGTCACCCGGACCCGTCCCCCGGGGCCGGGAAGCACCTCGGCGTCACCCCGCCGCCCACCGAAGGCATGGGCTCGCGCGAGCTCGCGAACGAGGGACAGCCCGATGCCGGTCCCCGGCGTATGGGCGTAGGACTCCTTTTCGACCCTGTGAAACCGTTCAAACACCCGTTCGCGCTCGTCCTCGTCAAAGCCCGGTCCCTGATCGCTGACGGTAATGCTCGCCCCACTGTCCCCGCCGTCGACCTCGACCGAAATCTCCGCGATCTCTCCGCGACCGTACTTTGCGGCATTGTTGGTCAGGTTCACGACGATCTGCTCCACCGCCTGACCGTCGAAGAGCAACATGAGCGGCGGTCCTGGCTCGGGCACCCGAAGCAAAAAGCCGCGCGCCTCAAGAAACGGTCGCTGCCCTTCGACGATCTCCCGCACTCGCGCTCGAAGGTCGCCCTGCGTCGGCCGAAACGGACGCCTTCCCTCCTCGATTCGGCTCAGCTCGAGCACGTTCTCGACAAGGTGTTGAAGTCGCACGCTCTCCTGGACCATGTCGGTGTGAAACCGCTTCTGCTTTTCTTCCGGAACGAGACCATCGCGCAGCATCTCCGAGTGCATCCGGAGCGTGGTCAGTGGCGTCCGAAGCTCGTGGGACACCGCCGATACGAACGCGCTCTTCTGCTCGGACAGGAGCTGGGCGCGCCGAGCGGCCAGATGAATGAGCGCCGCCGCCGCAAGCACCACCGCGAGGAGAAAAAGAAGCGCTCCCAGCTGCAGCGCCGGATCGAGCGCCGCCGGGGGCGCCGCTTGGGCAAGCGCACTCTCCGAAAAACAGAGGCCTACTTCCGGCAGCACTCCGCTCGCCGGCCGCCGAACCGCACAACCCTCGCTCGTCGTGACATCGGGGACCGCGTCCACGCTGTACTGGTTCGCGAGTCGCGGAATCCAACTGCCGACGAGATACTCCCGGTCGAGAACGACCCCCTGCACCACCGCCGTGCCTTCGTGGGATACCACCCGGTGGAGCACCACCGCGCCGGGGGTCACCGCAAAGCTCATCGGCGTGTAGTCGAGCTCCGCCTCCACTTGGGCCACCACGGGGGGCGAGGTCGGCGCCGGCGCCGGTCGCTCCACCGGAACCCGAACCCAGCGCCCCCGAGGTCTCGGCGTCGGCTCGGGCGCACTCTCGCTGGGTGACACATCCCGTCGGCGCGTGATCGGCGCGGATCGCCCCCGCTGCTGGACGCGGACATTCGCAAGCGGGTCACCCTGCGAGGCTCGGTTCAGGTCGTCGAACACCTCCTGGCCCCACTGATTCAGGCTGACGGTGAGCGGGCCCTGCGGAGCGAAGGCATTGTCGACGCGTTCCCCGTCCGCGCGAGGCGCAGGGACCCAGCGGAGTTCCGTCTCCGGCGACGCCTCCGGTTCAACGTTGGCCGGCTGAGGGACGAGCGCCGGATGCATGCCGCCGCGGAGCGACACTCGAAGGTCGGGAAGGCCCGGCTCCTCCAAGAGGGTTCGAATCCGTTCGGCGCGCCGGCTGGTCGATGCCTCGGCATCGTCGTCGTGGGGGGTGCGAAGCGATCCGTCCGGGTCGAATTGAAAGTAGCCGACGATGCGCGGATCGCTGCTCTCGCCCGCCAACGGGGACAAAGCCACCGGATCGCTGATCGCCAGCACGTCGGGGGGGCTGTAGTAGCGATTGTAGAGGTAGAACGGCCGCTCGTCCTCGCGGCTTCGAAGTTCCTCGAGGCTCTCGTCCACCGCTGCCCGCACCGCATCGGCGGAGCGAGAGAGCCGACTCGTCGCTTCGCTCTCTCGGGCCCCGCGCTCTCGCAAAAAACTGCTGCCCCAGCCGACGCCCAAAAGCACGGTGGGCACACAGATGCTCAGCAGCAGAAGCCCTCGCCGCACCGCCCTACCCGCTTAGCCCAAACCGGTAGCCCACTCCTCGCACGGTCTCGATGAGTCCGTCGGCACCCACCGTCTTGAGCTTGGCGCGAAGCTGCTGGATATGAACGTCGACGGTGCGAGTTCGGACGGTGCCGTCGCGGTAGCCCCACACCTCCACGAGGAGCTCCTCCCGCGCGACCGCCTTCGGGAGGCGACGGTGAAGGTAGTCGAGGAGCGTGCCCTCGCGGGCGGTCAAGCGCACCGTCCGCTCGCCCACCCGAAGCTCGAGCCGATCGAAATCCAGCACGGACGGACCCACGTCGACCTGGGCTGGCGCCGGCTCGGGTCGCGGTCGTCGCAGGAGACCGCGGGCTCGCGCGAGGAGCTCCCGAATCCCAAACGGCTTCGTGACGTAGTCGTCGGCACCTGCTTCGAGGCCCGCCACGATGTCGTCCTCGGCCCCTTTCGCAGTGAGAAGCAGAATTGGAGTTTCGTCCCCCGCCGCCCGCCGACGCTGGAGCACGCTGAGCCCGTCGAGGCCGGGCAGCATCCGGTCGAGAATCACCACGTCGTAGCTGCCCGACTCCATGCGCTGGAGGGCCGAAATCCCATCGCCCACGGGCTCGACCACAAAGTCCTGGGTCTCAAACAGCTGCACCAGGCCATCACGAATCGGCGCTTCGTCCTCCACCAGGAGGAGCCGCGGGCGTGAACTCACGGCCTCCATCATCGCACTGGGTCCGGGGCCATGGCTACAGTCTGGCCGGAGCTGGCCAAAGAAGCTGTAAGAGCTAGGTAAAACCTGGGTTCGAGCGACGATCGACACGGCTCGGATCTCATGCGAAAGTGCTTCGTGGACCTCGCTCGGATTGGAACTGGAGTGGTGGCCGGGATGGCGGCGGTCGTCCTCGGGGCCTGCGGCGCGAAGACTCCCCTCGACCTTTCGAAGACGCTCGCGGACGGCGGAACCGACGCACCCGCGAGCTGCGACGATGGCTGTGACGATGGGCTGTTCTGCAATGGATCCGAACAGTGCGATCCGGCGACCGCGACCTGTCTTCCCGGAACCGAAGTGGCCTGCGACGACGACGACGAATGCACCGTCGACACTTGCGACGAGTCGACCGACAGCTGCCAGAACATTCCGACCGACCGAGACGGGGACGGGGACGGGGCCACCAGCTGCACCGGCGACTGCAACGACTCCGACCCGACGATCTTTCCTGGACAGGCCGAGACCTGCGACGGGATCGATAACGACTGCGACGAGCAAGTCGACGAAGGCGTACTCTCTGAATGCGGCGACTGCCGACCCGGGTGTCGAATCGTCGACATGCCTCGGGAGGTGCCCTGGGAGCCGCTCGATGGCAATAGCGCTGGCGTCGACCTGAACCCCGACGGCGAGCTCGTCCTTTCCACCACCCGCAACGAGTTCGGCTTTGCGTGGATCGCGAACAGTGAAGACGGGACGCTCACCAAGCTCAACACGCGCACCGGAGCGCAGGCGGGCGAATACGATTCGGTGCTGCGAAGCGCCGCCAACGGTGCCCAACCCCCGAACGCGTTCTGCGTGACCTCCGGGCCGGGAGGAAACTGCCCTTCCCGCACTGCGGTGGACCTTCGGGGCTCGGTGTACGTCGCCAACCGAGCGTTCTTTAACCAGGGGACGGTCACGAAGATTGCCGGCGTCGAGACCGACTGCGTCGACCGAAACGGCAACGGAACCATCGAAACCTCTCGGGACCTCGACGCCGATGGAGTCATCGAACGCTCGGTGCCGGGGGAATATCTCGGCCAGGATGACGAGTGCATTCTCTGGACCGTCGCCGTGGGCGCCTCCAATGGCGTGCCTCGGGCGATCGCCGTGGCCGCCGACGGAACGATTTGGGTCGGGCTTCACGACCAGCAACGCGTCGTCCAACTTCGGCCCTCCGACGGCACCGTCCTCAATGAAGTCTCGCTCCTCATCCGCGGCTTTAACCCCTATGGCGCCGCGATTGACTCCCGCGGCACGCTCTGGCTCACCGAAGCCGGAACGGGCCAGATCTTGAGCGTCAACACGGCGACCCGCGACGTCGGCCGCGTCGAACGCGCGCGGAGCCGAGAGCTCTGTTCCGGCTCCTACGGCATTGCCATCGACTCGGCGGACCGAGTGTGGGTGGCGGGCTTTCAGTGCACTTACGCATTCCGCTTCGACCCGAGCACCAACGCCTGGCTGGACGTTCGCCTTCCCGACTCGGGGGGCGGTCGGGGCATCGCGGCGGACGACCGTGGGTTCATCTACATGGCGGCGTCGCACGAGTTCTTCGACTTTGGGGCGGGGGGCGTCGGGGTCGGTCCCGAGATCACGCGGGTCACGCGCTTTCGGGCCAACGATGGTGGAGACATTCGGGTCTTCGGCACGCCGGACAACCCTCTGCCTGGGCTCGGGAGCACCGGTGTTGGCCTCGACGACCAGCGAAATGTCTGGCTTATCAATCAGTCTTCGGGGACCGCGACCAAGCTCGACCCGAACACGGGCATTGCCACCGAGTACCCGGTGGGTTCCGGCCCTTACACCTACTCCGACTTCACCGGCTTCGCGCTTCGCACATTCACCGCGCCGAACGGATTCCTTCAGACGGTCATCGACGGCTGCGCGATGGGACCGACCGAATGGGAGCAGCTACGGGTGACCGCCGACACTCCTCCCGGCTCCTCGGTCGAGGTCCGCGTGCGGGCCGCACCCACCCTCGAGGAGCTCGCCGAGGCCACGTACCTTGGGCCCTTCGAGGACAATCCGGCAGACCTCGCCTTGCCCCCTGGACCGATTCCTCCATTTCGCTTCTTGGAAGTCGAGCTGACCCTCGTCGCAGGAAACGGAATGCAGTCCCCCTCGGTGCAAGACGTATCGGTGCAAGTCAACTGCCCGATCTGACCCGGTCAGCGTTCGACACTCGGCATCGAGTCTGCAAACTCGAGTCTGGAAACGCCAGGTTGGAACCTGAACCCGACGCTCGCCCATGAGGGAAACGCTGCGTCGCAGTTGAGATGGACTCGTTCTGAGACTAGCGTCGCCCGGTGGACGCCGAACTTTCGCTCAAGGCCTGCCCTTTTTGTCGCTGCCCCGAGTACATCCGCCTCAAAACGAGCATCAATCTCCCCGTCGTGCCGCTGCCCGACCAGCGAACCCTTCGCAAAAAGGCGGCGTATCCGACGATAGAGATGTTCATCTGTCGCGACTGCGGTCGCACCGAGTTTTTCGTCGACGATCCCGACAAG
>JBCCZL010000200.1:0-14920 GCA_039187775.1 Myxococcota bacterium | reverse complement strand
GCTGATCTTGCTTACGATCCGCTCAACCCGAAACCGCTTCCGAGACATTGACATCTGCCTCTCCCTAATCCGGAAGCCCCGATCCTACGGAACCTCAACGCGGATCAGAACTCGAGGGGCAGACCAACTTACGCGCGCCAGCATGCTGATGCTGTACTTCACGAACGGCACAACGGTGTATAGCTGCTGGTCTCTTCGAAGAACTACGAAGGTGACTTACGAAACTCAGACGGCGTAAGCCCGGTGTGCTGACGAAACACGGTGGACCACTTCAATGCACCCTTCACCGCAGTCCTGCTGTCCGCCGGAACACTCCCGACGCGTCTGGCACATCCCGTTTGCGCAGGAGTCATCGAGCCCGCAGGCGTTCTCGCAGCTGCCGCAGTGGCGAGGGTCGCTCTCGGTATTGGCGCAGCCAGACGAGCATAATTGCAGGCCTGGGCTGCAGCTCCCGTCGACGCTGGCATCGAAGACCGGCACCAGCGGCGTCTCCGCGCAGCCGACCACCAGCAAAACCAAGCCCAAAAAGCGCATCTCCTGGTTATAGCCGAGTTTCTTCGCCCTGGGAGCGCTTGGAGAGACCCTGTGGAGGTGCGCGTGCAGCCCTTGACAACCCCGGCCGAGTCTCGAAAAACCTAAAGTTCATGCACCGCCTTCCTATCGCCACGGACTCCGCGACTGGAAACGGGCTTCGCCCCGAGGAGCGAGCGGCGCTCCGGCAGGTGCTTCCCCCGATGCCCGCCAACTTTCACCCGGGTCGGCTCCAGGACGCTCGGGGCCGAAGCTACAGTTATCTCCGCCTGTCCGTCACCGACCGATGTGACCTCGCGTGCCGTTACTGCATGCCGCCGGGCGGAGAACTCGATCACGGCCTTCGGGCCGACCTTTTGAGCTTCGAAGAAGCCGCCACCGTGGTGTCGGTGTTCGCCCAGGGCGGGATCCAAAGGGTCCGCTTCACCGGAGGCGAGCCGCTCGTCCGCAAGGATTTTGTCCGCCTCGTCGCGCTCGTCCGGGAGCGAACGGGCATCGACGAGCTGGTGATGACCACCAACGCCACGCGCCTCGCCAAGCTCGCGAAGCCGCTCTGGGACGCAGGCCTTCGCGGCGTCAACATCTCGATCGACACACTCGACGCGACCCGGTTCCACGACGCGACCCGCGGCGGAAACCTTCGGCGGGTGCTCGAGGGCATCGACGCCGCGTTATCGCTGGGCTTCGAGGTCAAGACCAACACCGTGGCGATGCGAGGCGTCAACGACGACGAAGTGGTGTCGCTCGTCGAGTGGGCGTGGAAACGCGGAATCACGCCGCGGTTTATCGAGCTGATGCCCCTCGGGGAAGCCGCGTCGCTTCCACCCACCATGCGCATCGACTCCGACGAACTCGTGGCCAAGCTCGGAGGCCGGGTGAAGCGCGACACCGTCGGGGGCGGACCGCGGCGTGGCCCCGCGTTCTATCACCTGTCGAGCGACGATCCGAAACGGCGGGTCGGTTTCATCACCGCGCTCAGCCACAACTTCTGCGACAGCTGCAACCGCGTTCGGGTCACCGCGCAGGGCGACATTCGGGCCTGCTTGGCGTCTCGCCGGGCGGTGTCGCTGCGAGATCAGCTGCGAAGCCGCGCCAGCGTCGAGGAGCTCCATTGGGCGATGCACTGGGCCCTGTCCGGCAAGGACGAAGGCCATCGCTTTCTCGACACGGCCACCGAGGAACACACCCACGTGGGCATGTCCCTGATCGGTGGGTAGCTGCCGTCAGTCGCAGGACGCGCCGAGAAGGCCCGACTTGAGGCCCGCGTTGGGTGGGTCCGAGCCTAGCCAAATGTTGAAAAACGCCGTCGCGAAGTCGGCGCCTTCGATCGTGCCGCGGACGCGGTTACCAACCTTCACCTCGAGACCGGTGCCTGGAACGTACGTGAAGGTGAACCTGGTGCCCTCGCGAGCCGCGGTCATCCAGCCATTCAGCTGACGAATCTTGGCCGCGAGACCCGCGCCGCCACCGAAGCCTTCAGAAAATGCATCGGTGATGTCGCTGCGATCGACTTCGCGGACGAACTCAAGCACGAGCCGTCGCCGGGTGTCGCTATTGGCGATGGTCGAGCCGTTACGGGAACGCGACTCTACGTAGAGGCCGGCGACGTAGACATCGACGTTGAACATCGTCGCCTCGCGGATCCCCATGCCGTTGAGGGTCAATCGGGTGCCGTCCACGGTCACGGCGTTCGGCATGGTCACGCCGCCACACTCGCGTGCGCGAGCGGGTGCGGCGACGAGCGCGGTGAGGACGAGGGCAAGGAGAAAAGGAATGAGTTGCTTCATGGTGGGCCTCTTGGACGAACTGCGTCGGGTTTGCTTCACGGAAAGAATCGATCTCTCCACAAAGCTGTTCAACCTCCGATGCAGAGATCGGTCCAGCGTAAAGTCCAGCAAAAGTCCAGCAATTTCAATGAAACGGTGGGGTCGCGGGAACCCGCATCGGTCGAAAAAGCGGCTCCTTTGGCAGCCAGTAGGACGCAATGCTTGCCTTTTCGTTCAATAGATACGAAGTCTTCGGCCGTGAGATACCCCGGCCCTCGGATTGGAGTCGTGCTCCCCACGGTGATCTCGCTCCTTGGCTGCGGCGAGGAGCAGGGCGAGCTTCGAGAGTGGCGTGCTTCCGACCATCAGGAGATCTCCGCCGAGGGCGACCTTCGAGCCGCTCCTGCCGCCGAGGGCACCTCCGAAGAGCGAGCGGCCGCCGCGCTTTGGACGGTGAGCTGCGCGTCGTGCCACGGCCGCGCAGGAGCCGGGGATGGCCCCGCCCGCACCGTCGAAATGCCGGTGAGAAACCTAACCGATCCCGAGTGGCAGGCGTCGGTCGAAGACGAGGAAATCGCTCAGGTCATCGCCCAAGGGCGCAACATGATGCCTCGCTTCGACAACCAGATAAACGAGCGCGGCATCACCGCGTTGGTTCGTCACATTCGCGGACTTCGCGCCGAATAGAAACTTCGGATCGGAAGACGGTTTAAGGGCTTGGCGAATCTTCCGGAGGCGGATCGGCGTCGTCGCCCAGATCGTCGAGGGTGAGGTCGGCATCGTCACCGAGGTCGTCCAAGGTCAGGTCACTCTCGTCGCCCAGATCGTCCAGGGTGAAGCTGCCGTCGTCGTCACCGAGATCGTCGAGGGTGAAGTCGCCATCGTCGTCACCCAGGTCGTCGAGGGTCAGCCCGTCATCACCGTCGCCTCCCATAATCTCCTGAAGCAGGGGATCGTCCTCGGGGTTGGGGGTTTCGGTCTCGAGCTCGGCCGGCTCCTGAAGGTTGATGGTGTCGACTTCATCGGACGGGAGGAGCATCGCCGGAAACCAAAGCGGCACATAGGTGACGATGAGAAGCGCGATGAGGAGGAGCCCGATGAACGGCAGCACCGCCCGATAGAGCAACGTGACCGGCTTATCGAAGCGGAGGGAAGAGATGAAGAGGTTGAGTCCGACGGGCGGCGTGAGGTAGCCGATCTCCAGATTCAGGAGAAACACGATGCCAAGGTGGTAGGGATCGACTCCGATCGCGGGATTGAGCGCAATGGGCACGACGAGCGGCACCACCACCACGATCGCCGAAAAGACGTCCATCAGCATCCCGACGATCAGCAGGAAGATGTTCAGGATCAGAAGGAACGCGATCGGCCCGGAGATGAACTGGGTCAGGAGATCGAGCGCAAGGTCCGGCACCCGGGCATCGATCAAATAGCCCGTAAATCCGATGGCGGTTGCGAGTATGACGAGGATCGCCCCGAACATCGTCATCGAGTCGCGAATGATCCGAGGAAGGTCCTTTCGGAACGACACGTCTTTGTAGACCCACACTTCGACGACGAGCGCATAGCTCGCCGCGAAGGCCGCCGCCTCGTGGATGCGCAGCACCCCGGAGATGAGACCCACCACCAACACGACCGGGAGCAGCACCTCCCACACGCTCTCTCGGAGCGCGGAGAAGGCTTCCTTGGCGTTGTAGGGCGTCCGGGGCATCTCGCTCCGAATCCCGATGACGATCGCGTAGGCCGCGAGAATCACCACCGTGAGAATCCCTGGGATGAGGCCCGCGAGGAACAGCTGAGTGATGCTGATACCACCCACGATCGCGTAGAGGATGAGCGGCAGGCTTGGCGGGAAGAGGAGCCCGAGGGAACCGCCAGCGGTCACCAGCCCGAGCGAAAACTTCTCTTCGTACTTGTCCGAGAGAAGCGCGGGGAAAAGGAGGCCCCCGATCGCCACGATGGTGATGCCGCTGCCGCCGGTGAACGTGGTGAAGAACGCCGACGCGAAGATGCAGACGATCGCCAGTCCGCCGGGCATCCAGCCGAGCCAGGCGCGCGAAAGACGCACGAGCCGGGTCGGGGTGCCGCTCTCCGCAAGGATGTAGCCCGCAAAGATAAACAGAGGAATCGTGACGGTGAGCGGCGAGTCGGCAAAGCGGTGGGTGAAGAACTCCGCACCGGCGAAGTTTACGCTGCCCGCCCGGTCCTCGACGCCGAAGAACGCCATCGATGCGCCGCCGAACACTGCGAAGAGCGGGACGCCAAACAGCGCGAAGACAAAGATTGCTGCAGTGATCAGGCCTTCCATCAGTCGGCCTCCCGATCTTCAGCCTTCGTGTCCTCTTTCGCCGCCTCTTCTGCCTGTTCGCGATCGATGTCGTCGGCCGCCTCCATGACGCCTCCTTCGAGGCCCTTGGGAGAGGCAGGCTCGACCTCGCCCTTCGCGAACTTCACGACGGCCTGAACCGCTTTGCCACCGAACCGGACCGCCATCCAAAGCAGCATCGTGGGCACGATGAATCGAAGGATCGCGTCGGGCGTGTCGATCGCTGGAACCTGAATCGTCTCTCCGGCGTGAGTCACGTCTCGAACGAGGCCGAGGTTCGTGAACATCTCGCGGAAGCCGCAGAATACGTCAGGGCGCGCAAGCCCCTCGGGGATGAGCGACGCTTCGGCGTCACAGAGGTGAACATCACGGCCGTCCGACCCCAACACGTAAATGTCGAGCGCCCGCTCTCGGGCGTCGGCCTCGGCGGCGGCGATCGCGGCGACGTGAAACACGCGCGCGAGGTAAAAGCAGATCACCGACGACACTGCCATGGTCAGCGCCTTAATGAGCATGCGCGGCTTTGGCGGAAGCACGCGAGCCAGCGCATCGATGGCGATGTGCTTGTCACCGTGGGTCGCCAGCGAGGCCCCCAGGAACGCGAGGATGACAGTGGCTCGCTTGAGGAACGTGTCGATCCAGCCGAGCTGGGTCTTTGCGTCCTGGGCCCACTCCATCTCGAAGCGAATCGCCGAGTTGTCGACGACCACCTGGACCGCCGCAAGCGCAATCATCGCGAGGAGTACCACGGCAGCGAGCGCGGCCTCACCGCGCGCAAGACCATCGTCAATGCGAGTCAGAAGCGAAGGCGAAGAAGAAGCCGCAGCCATAGGCGGGGCCCGAGCCTACCGCAACGGTTGGCGAAATACCTACCCCAATTGACACCGGGGACGCCTTGCGACGTCCCCGGGCAGTGTTCAGTCCCGAACGCGATCAGTTGCCGGCAGCACGCTCCACGGCCTGGAGCAGGTCCGCGGGATAGAGACGACCGGCAAGCCGCTGCCGAGTCTGGCTGAGCGCGCGGTCCCAGTCCCCCTGATTGGCGGACAGATCCACCGCGGTAAGACGCGCGTTGTCACCCTCGGTGAGGGCCGTGAACGCCCGATCGTCGGCCCGTCGGATGCTGCGGGTCAGCACCTGGTGAGCGCGAACGGAGGTCTCGGAGAGAATGGTGCGAAGATCCTCAGGGAGAGCCTCGACCTTCTCCTTCTTGATGATCGTGGCACCGACAACCACACCGGTCGACTGCTGGGTCACATGGGTCGCGTGGTTGTGCCACTGGAGCGAAATCGTGGCGAGCGCCGAGGAGGGGAACGCGTTGATGCGGCCGGTCTGGAGGCCGGGAAGGAGCTCGTTGATGCCGGCACGCTGCGGGCTGGCGCCGACCACCTCATAGAAGGTGTTCACGATGGGATCGTCGGGACGAGCCCAGGGACGCGTCTGCCGAAGGTCCTGCGGGCGGTTGATGGCTCGATTGGAGAAGAACCGGGCAAGGCCGACATCGCCGTCCCCCATGTGCACATAGCCGGCGTTCTCGAACTCCTGCTTGAAGCGGTTGCCGAGGCTTCGGCGGACGCGGTCCATCTGCCGGTTGGTTCGGATCAGGCCCGGAGCCGAAAGAACGAGCACCGGGCGGGCCACTTGGCCAAGGCCCGTGGTCGTGACCGACGCGCCGTCGAGCTGCCCGGACTCCATCTTGCGGACGTAGTCACGTTCATCTCCCTGCGAGCCGCCGAAGAAGAACTGGAGCCGAAGCCGGCCTCCACTCTCCTCCTGCACGCTCCCGGCCCAGGCGCGGAACGCCCGGTGCCACTGAGAGCCGCGAGGAGCCTGGGTTGCCAGGCGCAGGGTGATGGTCTCCTGTGCGTCCACACCCTCTGGGGCCGCCGGCACTGCGAGGACGCAGAGAGCAGCCAGAATCAAGCCGAATACCAAACGACGCTTCATCGAGTTCTCCCGCAAAAATATCGGTGGTCTTTAGCGCGAGGCCTGCCCGAAAGCACGCTCGATGTCCGAGAACCTCGCGCCGGATGTCTGACGACCATCCCTAGGAAACATTCAAAAGAGAGGCGAACCCGTGGCTCGATCGAATCGCGAGGCGGGGTCGCTGGCTAAAAAGTGCTTTATTTCGATTACTTAAGATAAGGCTCGCCCCGCGGTCACAGAATCCTCTCGCGATGCCACTACCCGACGGAAGGTCTGCGGGCTTCGAGTCGTGCTCCCCATCGCGCGCGTTTCCTCACTCCTCCGTCCCTGGAGGAGACTCTCGGCGGCCCAATCCGGGGTTCGCCGGGACGTGGGATCGCTGCCGCCATCATGCGCGGAGGGGTCGGTTTGGAGCCCGCAGGCTCCCGTCTTGTTACTCGACGAACAGTTCGCTCCGCTTGGCACGAAGGCGCCGGGCGCGGCGAAGAATGATCTTGTTCACGAGCCGGGTTTCGTTCCCCTGGTCGGGAGCGGTCAGAATCTCTTCGAGGAGCGAATCGAACAGTTCGACGTTCTGCGTCTGCACCGCGTAGCTCACCGCGTAGTTGTACTGCACCGTGTGTGACCGCCGACCCGTGACCTCGAGCGCACGCTCGAAGAGCCGCCGCCCTTCGTCCGCATCGCCACCCATGGCGGGCGAAAGAGATGAGTTGAGCACGGCAAGCATCACCGTTCCCGACGCGTTGAAGTACGTGTCATCGAGCGCGACCGAGCGTTCCACCATCGCGCGCGCAAAAGAAAGGTCGGCGAGCATGACCGGGTCTTCCCGGGAAACATTGATCGCGGACGCCCACGTGTAGCCAGCCCAGAACAGCATGGGCGCATCATCTTCGGCGTCGTCGAACTCCGATTCGAGCCACTGACGAAACTGCTCGATGCCGGCGGAGCGATTCTCGTCGAGCCCGTCATGATTGAGTCGGATCCACCGGAAGGAGAGATTCCTCGCTCGGAGGTACATGTAGCGAGCACGGTGTTGGAGGTATTCGACCCTCCGGTAGTCGAATTCGTCGGTGCGCTCGATCTCGTCTTCGATCCATCCGAACGCGTAGGCCGAGTATGCCCGTGCGGCCGACAGAATGATGATCTCGTTGTCGGGAATGACGCGGTGGACGCCTTCGTATTGAATGATCGTCCCCGGGAGCGCATCGCCCACGAGATCGTAATCCCAGTGGGCGTTGCCGGCCGGAGCGGCTCGTTCAAAGACGTTGGCGGTCGAGTTCGCTGCAAACTTTGTGAGATCGCAGCCCGAACAGAGCAAGGCCACGGTCAAAACGCTGAGAATCGCGCGCATGGCAGCCTTGATAGGCGGGTGGGGCGAGAATTGTCAATGCGGCTTTCGTGTTCTCTCGCCATACGATTCGGCGTGCCTGCCTTGACCCTACCCGGTCCGATTGCCCATCCTTTAACTATGCGAATTCAGACCCTCGCGGCGTCTCGGGTCCCCCCTCGCACCGTTGTTCTCCCCCTTCTCTTTGCTTCCATCATCGGCCTGGCATTCGTGCCCCAGGCCCGCGCAACCACCGTCGCAGCGCTGGACCTGGTGGAGCTGGTTCGGCGGTCGGACAAGGTGGTGAGTGCGGTCGTGGTCGGCATGGAGACTCGTTACGACGCCCGGCGGCGAATCGTGACGGATGTCACAGTGGAAGTGGCCGAATCGATGAAGGGCGGGGCTCAGCCGGGCGAGCGGATCGTCGTTCGTTGCCTTGGGGGAGAAGTTGGCGACGTCGGGATGCGTGTGCCCGGCGAGCCGCGCTTCGAGGTGGGCGATGAGACGATGCTGTTTCTTCGCATGCAAGGCGGCGTTCACCGAGCGGTTGGGATGAGCCAGGGAGTGCTGCCGATTCGCCTGGACGACCGAGGGTATCGGATGGCGCTTCCCGGAGGTGAAGGGCTGCACTTGGTTCGGCCAGCAAGCCGTGGACAGCTACAGCACGCCCCGGGGGCGCTCGTCGCACCCGTACCTCTCCATGAACTGACGAACCAGATTCGCACTCTCGTCGATGGACAGCGCCTCGCACCTCGCCCCGCGATCGAAGAAGGGCGCAGTCTTGAGGGGCGCTAGCCGTAGGTGGCAAACATCCGCGCTTGGATCCGGCCGCGCGGATTTCTGCAGGGAGGTCGTCGCCGCGACCAGGAATAATCGAGTGGGTTTAGGGAGCCTGGGCGAAGCCGGGTGGGTGGTGCGGGCCACGTCTCGCGAAGGCGGCGAATATATACATGCTGGTGAGCGAACACCGGCGGCCGCGCCTCGCTCCCAGGTTTCGCATGCATGGATCCTTGGAGCGATCGCAGGTGTGCTGGTGCTCCTTTTTGGGGGAGAGGCCTCCGCCTACTGCCGCATGAACACCTCGGGCGACAACTGCGCACTGTGCGGTGAGGACGATCCAGACGCGGGCTGCCAATACCTTGAATGGGACCGGCGCTGCATCGAAGTCCACATCGATGGTTCGGGAGCACGGGACTTTGATAGCGAAACCCTTCGCTCGATCGTGGGTGTGTCGCTCGACCAGTGGCTGAACATCACCTGCGATGACGTTGCGGTCGACTTTGACGTCCGGATTTCGGATACGCCTGCGATGTGCAACTTCGCGGAGTTCAACGTCGAGGAAGGCAACGTGAACACCGTCGCGTTTGCCGACGACTGGGAGCGCCGCGGCTATGACCCCATGGCGTACGCGTTGACGACCGTTTGGCACAACACCCGAACCGGGCGGATCCTAGACGCGGATATCGAAGTCAATCAGAACCGCGGCACCTATGCGGATTGTCCCGCACCTGACGGCTGCACCGACGGTCGGATCGACCTGCAAAACGTGATGACCCATGAGTTCGGACACTTCTTCGGAGTCGGCCACTCGAACCAACCCGGAGCCGCGATGTGGCCGCAGTCGCCGCCGGGCGAAATTCTCAAGAGGTTCCTGAAAGCCGACGACATGCAAGCCATCTGCGACGTCTACCCTCCAGGGTCGCTGGATAGCGCGTGTGACTTTGGCCAGGTGAACGGCCTGTCTCTAACGTGTCCAACCGACGAGGGTTGCTCCGTGACCGAAGTGGGCCGCTCCGGACCGCAGACTCCGTTAAGCATCCTCGCGGTGGTCGCCATCGCCGGACTGCGCCTCCGGCGCCGCCGCTGATTCCCGCGAAGATCCGACCGGCTGGATCGTCGCTCGCCCGGAAAATCACGAGAGGCGATGGATATCGTTCGAAAGTGGCGAAGTCCCCCGACCTCGGACGGGAGAGAGCCGGAGGCGTACTCGACGTACCTCGAGGAGCCTCGGACGGAAGGGGGGGAATTCGGTTCTTACGGACGATAGGCGCGCCGAATGGTTGGTTTTTCCAGGCTTGATCCACCGTCGGTTCCGGGCATCTGGGCAGGGGGGACCCGCCTTGGATTTTCGGCGCCGAGCTCAGCGGATGATCCGGACCATCGAGGCGGGGATGACTGATTCGGATGCCCCGTCCGACCATGCGATGTGGGTGGTTGACGACCAAACGGAGGGAAGCGCCGCCGCCAGGGAGAATGTAGCTGGGTCTTCTGGGACCTCGTTTACCTCGGCCGTTGTTTCGGCGAGGAGGGTACCGTGCTGATAGAAGCGAATCCGAAATCCTCGACTCGGTTCGCGCCAGTCACCTCGGACTTGACCGGTCCACCAAGATGACCATTGGCCTGGCTCAACTGTCGCGTACAGCACTCGCGTGACCGGCACGCGAAAGGACTCTGTTGGCCATTGGCTCATCTCGGCGATCCAAGGTGTCACCAGGTTCCAGCCATACTCGCTCACCCATTCGGGGTCACAGTAACTCATGTAGTCGGCTTCGTTCGGGTCGTGGATGCGATCTGAACTGTAGATGTCCCAACCATAGTGGTCGATCGCACCGCGGCTGTTCGGGTAGTCCTCATCTGGATCCGCCGGGTTTCCACAGTCCACATGCTTGCGACCTTGTTGATGGCCAATCTCATGGACAAACGTCGAGGCGCTACGACCGCGGTCCCGATAGACCCCCCAGCCAACCCGGGCTTGAGCTTGTTGTCGGCGAGGCAGAGTGTTGATCGTCGGCCGGTTTGCGACTCCCGAGAAGCGAGGGCCACCGTCGCACGGAATGATCAGGCCGTAGTAGAAGACCCACGGGTTGGCATTGTCGTTTTCGCGAAGTTGACGCAACGCATCGAGCAACGGTCCCGCCGACGATGTACCGCTTCTCCAGGTCACCGGCTCGCGCACCGAGATGTCGACCCGCTCTACCGGGTTGTAAGCGGTCAATCGCTCGCCGTAGTACTCGTACTCCATCATGGTTCGGCCGTCGGACGTCATCACCATTGCGTCAAGGCCCGGGGATCCAGCACAAGCCTGGCCATTCACCTCGTGCGTGATCGGCACGAGCAACACCTCCATCGTCATCGGACGGTCGTCAACGCCAAGATCCGCGAAGGCATCGGGCTCCGCAGGAAAGCGAGGTATCGGGTCTGGAGAGGGTTCGTTACGGAACGTTTGGTCGGCCTCATAGACCTCCACCGCCAAAGTCGTTCCGGGCCGAGCATCGGCGGCTTCAAGCTGCCAAACGAACGCCGAAGTGAGATCGGCGTAGTCCGGGCTTCCCGGCGCGACCTCCCGAAAGCTCTCGAACTCCACGGTGGTTTCGTCCGGGTATCGCAGGATCAGAACGCCACGGAGTTGTCGCGACATAAACGGCTCCGCCACAACTGTCCACTCCGCGCGCACCATCGTAGGACGCCGCGCGATCACGTTTGCTCGATGCTCGTCGGGGCTGAGCGGCCCGTCCCCTCCATTTCCGATGGCAATACGAACGCCCTGGTCCACTGCGACCGTCCCGACCTCAATCCCGCGCGCGAAGTCCAGCACGCACCACTCGAGGGCCACCGTTTCGCAACGAGCGTCGCAGGTCGCTGCGGCGCCGACGAGCGTATCGGTCGTGCAGGGATCGTTGTCGTCGCAGAGCGACGGGCACGTATCCGCCCCGTCACAGGTCTCGTTTCCTTCGATCACCCCGTTGCCACAAACCGGATCGCAATCACCGTCATCCGTGTTTGAGCATCCACTTGGGCAGCACCGATCGACCGGACCGCAAGTCACGACGGCCTCTTTTATACAGGTCGCAGAGCAGCTATCCGCAGTACCTACCAATCGATCCGTGGTGCACGGGTCTCCGTCGTCGCAGTCGGTGGGACAAGAACCGGGAGGGTCGCAGGTTTCACCATCGTCGAGCATCCCGTTGCCACACGTAAACGCGCAGACCTCCGCCACGGGATCGCACGCAATGCCGTCAGGGCATGCGCATACTCCACCGCAGCCATCATCCCCGCACTGAAGACCATCGCACTCCGGAATGCATGGCCCCAGCACCGTACCCGTGCAGCCGCCAGCAGCGAGGATGCCAGTTACAACGGCAAACTGAACAAAGCCCGCCGTAACGACGCGGGCCGGTACCGCGTTTCTCCTCATCACCGCGGTTCTCATTCCCGTCATGACAGCAGGTTCTGTGCCGACGCATCCTGCGGACATCCCCCCCGGGAACTGCCAAGACTCTGTACGGACCCGCCGGGAAGGAACACAACATGAGGGAGCCAAGCGCGTGCGACGCTCCACCCTCGCCCTCCATCGGTTCTGAGTCGACTCTCACTGGATCGCCTCACCGTGCAAGGCGTCATTGGTCAGGTCGTCTCAAAAACCGAACCGACCACTGGCGAGGCAACTCCCTACGCCAACGCCCTTTCCCCAACGGCTACAGCCGACCTGACTCCCGAAGCCGGATCCGATAGCCGTTTCCCCGTCGGTCTCGTGGATAGTCCTCGAGGAATGCTTCCATGTGGTCGAGCATTCGCTCTTCGTTTCCGAGTGCCTCGTGCGCCTCGATCAAGAGTTGGCGCTCCCGAGCCCGAACGGGCGTTTCATCGAGGGTCGCAATCAGGCAGCGCTCGAAACTCGCCGTGGCGCGGCACCGTTCAACGGCCTGTCGGGGAGTTTCCCCTTCTGGCCCTTCGTACTGTCCCTCATCCGGAGACTCGCTTGCCGGCGGATCGGGTTCGGACTCCACACCCTCCGCTTGCGCCCCTCCCTCCAAACCACTTTCGCCAGCGGCTGGCTCGAGTGATGGATCGCCCCGTTCTCCCGGCTCGGGAGCCGGCACTTCTCCGACCGGTGATGGCTCACTCACCGGCGGCGCCTCCTGCCCGCAGGCGAACAAGCACAGAAGCAGGAGGAAACGCATGATCGCTGAAGGCGGAGGGCCCGAAGGCCCTCCTTTGCCCTACTCAGCCCGCGCGCTGATCACGAACTGTACGCGTCGGTTCCGTGCTCGGTTTGCCGGCGTGATGTTCGGCACCAACGGCCGATCCGGACCATGTCCAACCGCGGTCAGCCGGGTTGCCGCGACGCCGTGGGTCACCAGCCAGGTCCGGACCGCCTCCGCGCGACGCTGCGAAAGGTCCATGTTGTGCTGGCGGCTTCCAGAGTTGTCGGTGTGTCCCTGAATCTCAATCTGCGTGAGCTCCGGGTTCCGGATAATGACGTCGGCGATCTCGGTCATGAGCGCAAAGCTGTTCTCGAGAATCTCCGCACTGTCCGTGGCGAAGTTGATCTGCCGGCGAATCTGAATGTCGCGATTTCGCACCCGAACCAGCGGTCGCTGCGGTCGGGGCACCAGCGCGATGTTCACATCGGTAGTTTCGCGCGCGGTGACGTCGAACTGCTGAAGCTTGATGAGGTAGTTCTCGGCTTCGATCCGCACGGTGTAGGTGCCGGGCTGGAGGTCGGCCACGCTGAAGGCACCGGCGGCATCGGAACGAACGCTCCGGGTCATTGGGCCGGTGATCTGCATTTGCGCGCTGACGGCGGCCCCGGCTTCGCCAGTCACCCGACCCGCTGCGGTGCCGAGGCGAGGAAGCGCCACGAGCTCACACCGAACTTCCACGTCGCCACCTTCTTCGGCGATCGTGGCGGCGCACTGACCATCATTGTACTCGGGATGCGAAATCGTGAACTGCACTTCGCCCGGGTCGAACTGGTAACTGGTGAACGTCCCGTCCGGCTCGGTGACCAGAGACGTGAGATCCTGACCGGTAAAGGCCACGATCGCCTCGGCAACGCGAGTCTCCGTGCCCTGCTCAAACACGGTGCCGTTGATGCGGCCCTTCGGGGGCGGCGGCACCTGAACTTCGACCTGCCGCTCAACTTCCTGAATGACCGGCTCCGGCGGCGGCTCTTCGCGCGTGTCATAGGCATACCCGAGCGCAAGCATCACGTTGTAAGGAGCGGTCGGCGCAAGCTCCCGCACGAACGTGGAGGTTCCGGTCAGTCCGATGTCCACGCCCGCCATCACGGAGAGGCCTTCGATGGGCGGCAGAACCCGCACGCCAAGGGTGAGCCGCATGGGGAACGCGCTGAGCCCTTGCCGGTCGAGACAGCCATCGGCACCGTCCACCGGGTCATCGCTTCCCGGCTCGGCCGGAATGAACAGACAGTCGTAGCCCTGTCGATTCACCGGAATGCTCCATGTCCACTCGAGCATGGGCGAGATAAAGAAGTTCTCGGTCGCCTTCAACGGAACTTCGACACCGAGCCCGAAGTTGAAGAAGTCGGTGCGGTTGATATTCAGCGCGAAGCGCTCCACCCGGGTGATCAGGTGCCGGTCTTCGTCTTCGATCGGCTCCGGATCCTCGAGTGCATTGAACCGTGCTTGCTCGGTGTCCTCGATGAGCTGCTCGGAGTTATCGAAGTAGTAGCCAAGGTTCAGCCGAGCAACGAGGGGAATCGGGCTCGGCAGCCCACGGAAGTCGGCCGTCGCATTGGCACGCAGCCCGAAGCTCGTGCTGGAAAACACCAGGCCGATGTCACCCACGGTGTTGAGGAGCGCGAGGGTGACATCACCGCCGAGCGAGAGCCAAGGCAGGACTTCGACGCCAACCTTCGCCCCGAGCGTCGTGTCCCCGAGCACCTGAAAGAGCTCCGGCTCCTCGGTGTCGTTGGAGTTGGCATAGCTCGAGATGGACGCGAAGATCTCAACGAACTCATGGACCGCCCAGCTCAACGAAAGGAAGCCGCCGATACGGTCGTTCGAGTCTTCGTTGTTGAGAAAGTCGCTCGAAAAGAAAAACTCGGTTGCTAGCTGAAGCCGAAAGGTCTGCGGCGCAGCGGCCCGCGCGTCGACCAACCGAATCCCTCCCGTCGGACCGGTCAGCGTATTCTGAAAGCGGAACCGCCGAGCGCGGAGCTCGTCTTCATCGGCCGGCGCGGGAGCCGCCTCTTGGGGGGGAGTCTCGTCGCCGAACTCATCGTCGCCCCCGTCGGTTTCT
>JBCCZL010000199.1:0-14931 GCA_039187775.1 Myxococcota bacterium | reverse complement strand
GGCGATTGACGGGGATGCCCCAGTTCCATTCGACCATTGGGTGAATGAAGAAGTTGTCGGTGACGCGAAGCGGTGCCTCGAAGCCAATGCCGATATTGATGAAGTCGGTGCGGTTGACTCCGAGCCCAAATCGTTCGATCCGGTCGAGGAGATGGCGGGTCTCGGTGCCGTCGGGGCGCCGATCTGGCAGCGACTGAAGCCGTCGCTCTTCGATCTCATCGACGAGGTTTTCGGTATTGTCGATCTGGTACTGCAGATTGAGCCGCGCGATGAGCGGAAACGGATCCTCGAGGTTTCGAAGGTCCGCGGTGCCATTGGCGCGGATGCCGACCCCCAACGCGTCGAGGGGGAGCCCGAGGTCGCCGTTGGTCGGAAGATAGAAGGTGAGGTCGCCGCCAAGCGAGAGCCACGGATTGACAGGGAAGCCCACCTTGCCGCCGAAGTACACGTCGCTCACCACCTGAAACAGGTTGGGGACCGCGTTCAGGTTGGTGTTGGAGAAGCTCTGAATCGAAAAATAGAGTTCGGCCAAGCGATGAAAGGGCCATGCGATCGAAGCGGAGCCTCCGACGTGATTGTGGTCGTCGTTCTCTTCGAGAAAATCGCTCGTGTCGAAGAATTCGGTGAGGATCTGAAAACGAATCGAATCGAACGCGCCAGGTCGGGCGTCGACGCTTCGAAGGCCTCCGAGCGGCCCGTCGTAGCTGTTGCCGAGCCGATAGACCTGCTGAAAACGCGCTTCTTCTCGCTCTTCCTCCGTGAGCGGTTCTCGTTCCTCCTCCTCGTCCTCTTCTTCGTCGTCGTTGTCGAACTCGTCCTCTCCGAGCTCGTCGTAATCGTCGTCAAAGCCGTCGTCGTCAAAACCGTCGTCGTCAAAACCGTCGTCGTCAAAGCCGTCGCCAGAGCCCTCGTCCGAATCTGCTTCGTCGAACTCGTCATCGAACTCGTCCTGGGCGGTGACCGACCGGGCGCCGACGCAACACAGGGTGCAAACGGCGAGAACGAGGAGAATGCGGGAAAACTTGCCCATGCGGAGGCCGGCGCGAAATGAAGGAGGAATGAGACAGAGAGAGGAATGAGACAGAGAGAGGAATGAGACAGAGAGAGGAATGAGACAGAGAGTCGCGTGGTCGTATGTTGCGCCTAGTTGGGATTTAGCTCATCGACCAGCCGCCGTCGACCACGAGGACCGCACCGGTGGTGTAGCGAGATTCATCGCTCGCGAGGTACACCGCGGTCCCCGCGACGTCAGCGGGTTCGCCCACGCGCTTGAGCGACGTTCGGTCCACGATCATTTGCCGAAGGGTGTCGTTTTGCACAAGCGCTGCGGAGAACCGGGTCTCGATGAGGCCCGGAGCGATCACATTCACCCGGATTCCTTCTGGCCCAAGTTCGAACGCGAGGGTCCGACTCATCGAAATGAGCGCGGCTTTGGTCATCCCGTACACCCCCTGCATCGGGGCGGCCATGGTGCCGAGCACGCTCGACATCTGGATGATCGAGCCCGTGGCTTTTCGCTCGCGAAGATGGGTCACAAACGCTTTGGAGGCGGCGAAGGTTCCCTTCAGGTTCACCTCGAAGGTTTTGTCCCAGGCAGGCCACTCGACATCGGTGAGCGGACCAAAGAACGGATTGGTGGCGGCGTTGTTGACGAGGATGTCGACCCCCTCGTAGGCCTCCGTCGCCGCCTGGAAAAGCCCCTCGATCTGCTCGGGCTTGCCCATATGGCACGCGACCGCGAGCGCATCGCCGCCGGCCTCTTTGATCTTGTCGCGCACTGCGGTGAGCCCGTCGATCTTTCGTGAGGCGAGGACCACCTTGGCGCCCTCCTGGGCAAAGGTCTCCGCGATGGCTTGACCGATCCCCCGGCTGGCCCCGGTGACGATGGCCACTTTGTGTTGAAGACGTCCGCTCATGGGTTGGGAGCATACGGCTGCGGCTCGGGGGAGAACATCTCAAAATCCCGTGTCGACGCATTGGATATATGTCGGTGAGTTGGAAGAACTGACGACAACATGTCAGGCACAACGCAGATTCCTCTCTAGAAGAGGTCCGTTCTTCGGGCTCTTCGGGAGAAGAAACCATGCGCCTTAAGAACAAAGGAATCGTGATCACTGGAGCGAGCCGCGGCCTTGGAGCGGCCCTCGCCCGAAAGCTCTCCGCCGAAGGGGCTCGCCTCGTGCTCGTCGCTCGGAATGCGGAGCCTCTCGACCGAATCGTGGAGGAACTCCGCCGCGGAGGGGGCGAAGCCCACGGCCTCGCGGCGGACATCGGCGACAAACAGGCCATTCATCGGCTGTCCGGCGCGGCCCATGGGCTCCTCGGAACCATCGAGGTGCTCGTTCACAACGCGAGCACGCTCGGCCCGACCCCGCTTCGACCGCTCCTCGACACGGAGTGCGAGGACTTCGGAGCGGTCTTGGAGACGAACCTCGTCGGCCCCTTCCGTCTCACCAAGGCGATCGCCGGAGGGATGGTCCTTCGCGGTGAAGGGCAGGTCATCCACATCAGTTCGGATGCTGCAGTCGAGGCCTATCCGACCTGGGGCGCGTACTCGGTGGCCAAGGCGGGCCTCGACCACCTCAATCGCATCTTCGCCGCGGAGCTCCAGGCGAGTGGCGTGCGTTTTCTTTCGGTGGATCCGGGCGAGATGGACACGAGAATGCACGCCGAAGCGATACCCGACGCGGACCGGTCGACCCTCGCGTCCCCCGACGAGGTGGCCGCCCAGATCGCGTCGCTCCTCGCCGACCCCAGTATCGAGAGCGGACAGCGGGTTATCGCGGCCACCGCGGGGAGGATCTCGTGAGACCGGCGACGTCACCACGGGGCTCGCGTGAGGCGCGGCTTCTCCTCATCGACCGGTGCCGGCGGAGCGTCCATGACCGACGGGTGGAAGAGCTCCCCACATTCTTTGGGCCTGGCGACGTGGTGGTGTTGAACGACTCCGGAACGCTCCCGGCGTCGCTCCGAGTGCGGCTTGGCCCCGCCGACTTCGAGGTCCGGCTCCTTCGGCGTCGCTCGGAGCAGGTGTTCGAGGCGGCGCTCCTCGGAGCGGGCGACTGGCGCCTTCGAACCGAAGCCCGTCCGGCGCCACCGACGCTTCCGGTGGGAGCCCGCCTTGGGTTCGGGTCGGGGCTTTCCGCGCGGCTCATTATGCACTGCGAAGAAAGCGAGCGGCACGTGATGCTTCGCTTCGACCAGTCCGGCGCCGAGTTCTACGAGGCGCTGTACCGGCTCGGTCGACCGATCCAGTACGCGCACCTCGACCGGCCCCTCGAACTGTGGGATGTGCAAAACAGCTACGCCGGGGCGCCGTGGTCGATGGAGCTTCCTTCGGCCGGTCGGTCCCTCACGGTGGGGACGATTCAGCGACTCCGAGAACGAGGGGTTCGGGTGGTGTCCTTGACCCATGAGGCGGGCGTGAGCTCCACCGGCGACCCGGCGATCGATGCGCGCCTCCCGTTGCCCGAGCGATACCGGATTCCCGAAGTCGCGGCTCGCGCGGTCAACGATGCCGAGGGTGCAGTGATCGCGGTCGGAACCAGCGTCGTCCGGGCTCTCGAGAGCGCGGCGATCGGCGGAGTGGTCCAGGCGGGGGGAGGGGTCGCCACCCTCCGCATCGAGCCCCACACGCAGCTTCACGTCGTCAATGCGCTTCTGACGGGAATGCACCAGCCCGGAGAGAGCCACTACGAGCTGGTGTCCGCCTTCGTTGGCGAAGGGTTTCTCGAACAGGCAAATCGATACGCGGCCGACGAGGACTACCTTGCCCACGAGTTTGGCGATTCGACGCTCATCGCCTGCGATGTGGATGGAGCCCGGGCGAACACCAATCGCCCGACGTTCGAGAGAGAGGCACCGAGCCCCGAGCTCGGGCCCGCGGGATAGTCCCCAGCGCCCGCGGAAAGGCTTTTCATCAAACGAGGTGGGCTCTATAGGCCCGGTCGATGCGTGCACCGCTGGTGTTTCTCCTCGTGGCCTCCGCGATCTGGGCCTTCGCCCACTATTACGTGGGACGTCGAATCATCCGCCCCCTCGAGCTCGAGGGCCGAAAAAAGGCACTCGCCTGGGGCCTGGTCTGGTTCCTGTGGCTCTTCGGCCCGATCACCTTCGTTCTCGGCTTCTCGGGAGTCGAAGGGGGCTGGGCGGTGCCCTTTGCGGTGGGCAGCTTTACCTACATGGGCGTCTTCTTTCTTCTGTTCGCCTTTGTTCTGGTGCGCGATCTCGCGCTGATCCCGATACGAATCCACCGGTGGGCCAAAAAGCAGGAGATGGTCGACCCCGACCGACGGTCCTTCCTCACCAACGCGAGCAATGGGGCCATCGCGTTTGTCGCGGCGGGTCTAAGCTCCTGGGGCTTCGTGGAGGCCACTCGAGTGAGCGCGGTGACCACGGTCGATGTGCCGATCGATGGCTTGCCCGAGGAGCTCGAGGGATATCGAATCGTGCAGCTCAGTGACATTCATATCGGGCCGACGATCAAAGGGGGCTGGCTCCAAGAGGTCGTCGGTGCAGCGAACGCGCTCGAGCCAGACCTCGTAGCGGTGACGGGAGATCTCATCGACGGCTATGTCGACGACCTTCGGCCCCATGTCGCGCCACTCGGAGGGCTTCGAGCGCGGGATGGCCTGTTCTTCGTGACCGGAAATCACGAGTACTACTGGGACGTCGACGCCTGGTGCGAGGAAGTCGAGCGGCTCGGGTTTTCGGTGCTGAATAACGCACATCAGACGTTTCGTCGCGGCGACGCCACCGTCGTGGTTGCCGGGGCCACGGACTATCGCGCCTCGCGCATTCGTGAGGATCATGCGTCGGATCCGGAAAAGGCGCTCGCCGGGGCGCCACCGGCCGAGCTCAAGCTTCTCCTTGCCCACCAGCCGCGGAGCATCGATGGCGCGGTTCGCGCGGGCTTCGACCTTCAGCTCTCGGGTCACACCCACGGTGGCCAGTTCTTTCCCGTGAGCCTGTTTGTCGGCTTGGCGCACCCCTTTTCGGAGGGGCTGGGTCGGCGAGACCGCACGTGGATCTACGTCAACCGTGGAACCGGGTATTGGGGGCCGCCCCTTCGGGCGGGCGTTCCCTCGGAGATCACCCTTCTCCGGTTGGTCCGCGCGTGACCGCCCTCTGCGTGTTCTGCGGTTCGAGCTCCGGAAACAACGCGGAGCTCGTCGAGGCGGCGCGAACGTTGGGCCAAGCGTTCGGCGAAGCACGGGTCGGCCTTGTATACGGGGGAGCGAGCGTGGGGCTTATGGGCGAGCTCGCACGAAGTGCGGTCGCCGCGGGCGCGGAGGTGCATGGCGTGCTTCCCAAGAGCCTCGAGAAACGAGAGATCGCCGAGCCCGGCCTCACGCGACTGGAGATCGTCGAAGGGATGCACGCGCGAAAGGCGCGCATGTATGAGCTCGCGAGCGGATTTCTCGCACTGCCGGGCGGCTTTGGGACGATGGACGAGCTCTTCGAGGTCCTGACGTGGAATCAGATCGGCGTCATGCACAAACCCGTTGGCCTCATCGATATCGGCGACTACTACCGTCCACTCGTCGCGTTCCTCGATCAGGCCACCGCCCGAGGAATTCTGCGTCCGGAGTATCGGGCGCTCCTCACGGTGTTCACCGACCCTCGCGGGGCGGTCGCCGCGTTGACGAAGCGCTAGCCCCGCTCGTGCTCGGCGACCCAGCGTCGGAGCTGCTCGACGATCTCGGTCGGGGCGGGACGCGCTGGGCCGTCGTTGACGAATGCCTTGAACGTTTGGACCTCGACGTTCTCTTCACCGGGACCGTCGATCCGGTGAGACCATCGAAACCAACGAAGCCCTTCACCGGACGCGGTCACGCCCTCGTAGCGCTCCGGGTCCCCGTGATTCCACCGCCAGGTTCGCCCGGGGCTTCGCAACCAACGATCGAGCTGGTACCGGTCCACGCGGTAGCTTGCCCGGACAGGACCCGACCGACAACCGAGCGCACCGTCGAACGGGACCCATTTTGGGGCTAATCTCCCCCGCCTGGCGGCACTCCAATCCTTTCCGCCGTCGTTGCGACTTCGCCTTTTCGCCGCCTCACGATTCAAGGAACCGACGCTGGAACTCTTTTACGCCATTGGCGCCGTGATCGCCGGCTTTGTCGGCCTTGTGTGGGGTGCGGATCGCTTTGTCGACGGGGCATCGGCGAGCGCCCGGATCGCGGGGGTTTCCCCACTCGTGATCGGCCTCACCATCGTTGGGTTCGGGACCAGCGCCCCGGAGCTCCTGGTCAGCAGCATCGCGGCCGGGACGGGAAGTGAAAACCTCTCCGTCGGAAATGCGCTCGGTTCCAATGTTGCGAACGTTGCGTTGGTTCTCGGGGTGGCGTCGCTGGTTGCGCCGCTCGCGGTCGGGAAAGAAGTGCTGTACCGAGAGATTCCGGTGCTCATCGCCATCATGGTGCTCACCGGGGGACTCCTCTTCGACGGCGAGCTGTCGCGGGTGGATGGGATCCTTCTCCTCACCGGACTGGTTTCGCTGATCGGCTGGATCTGCTTTCAAGGGATCCGTCAGCACCGAGCGAAAGTGAAAGAGCGTGCCTCGCTCGACCCGGCCCAAGCCGAGGACTTCGTCGATCCCGCGATCGATATGAGCATCGGCAAGGCGCTCTTCCTTTTGTTCTTTGGCATGATCGTGCTCCTCGCGGGCGCCTGGGGGGTAGTGTGGGGAGCGACGACGATCGCACGTAGTTTTGGCGTGAGCGAGCTTGTGATCGGCCTCACCGTGGTGGCGCTCGGGACCAGCCTGCCCGAGCTCGCGTCGACGGTGATCAGTGCGATGAAGGGTGAGCACGAGTTGGCGATCGGCAATGTCGTGGGCTCGAACATGTTCAATACGCTTGGGGTGCTCGGACTGCCGGGCGTGATCGCTCCGGGACCGCTCGAAGAAAAAGTGCTCTACCGGGACTACCCGGTGGTGCTCGGTGTGACCGTTGGTTTGTTCATCCTCGCATGGGGCTTCGGGGCCAAGGAAAAGAAGATCGGCCGGGCTCGAGGTGCGATCCTGTTGCTCGCGTACATCGGGTACGTCGTCTGGCTGGTCTTTGACGCCCTCAAGGAAGCCGGTACCTCGTAGAAGGGGGTCCTACGGCCATACGGCCAGGCCGAGCCTCGAGACGCGCCGCCCCTCGTGTGGAATCGGTGGGCTCTCGTCAATCCGAGGACTGTTGACCTCGGCGCTCGACCCAGACTGTGACCCGACACGCTACGGGCGAGGTCTCACTGGCCAGACCTGACCATGGCATGAGCCGTGCTGATGCGAAGAGGTATGTGCACGTCTCGTTGGGTCTTCTTGATGGTTTTGTCGTCGGCACCTGGTTTTGGCTGTGCGCAAGGGGGCGAGGAGACCACTCGCCCGCCGAGCTCTGCCACCGACGCGTCAACGCCAGACACGAATCCGGACCGCGCAGCTCCTGCCCCCTTGACTCCCCGCGCAACTCCATGTCCCGCAAACGCGGAGGCGCAGTTTATGGAGGTCGCGAGTCGGTTTCGTAGCCTCTTGGAGCAAAACGGCGTTGCCGGGGGGATGATCGCGGTGGTGTGCGACCGCGACCGGGCCTTTCAGTCGGCGGTAGGGGTTCGGCGCCGTGGCAGTGGCGAACCCGTCACCACGCAAACACGCTTTCAGTGGGCATCCACAACCAAGATGTTTACCGCCGCCGCCATCATGGCGCTGGTGGAGCAAGGCGCGCTCGATCTCCATGCCCCGATATCGACCTATCTGCCCCCGGCGAACTTTGGGGAGCTCAGTTTCGGTGGGCGAACACTCCATCAGTTGCTCACGCACACTTCGGGTTATCCGACGGGCTTCGAGAACTTCGATCCGGACCTGGAACAGGTGGTTCGGTCCAACGCGCAGGCTCCGATGTGGTCGAATCCTGAACAGGTTTTTAACTACAGCAACCCGGGCTTCACGATCGCGGGTTTGGTTCTGCAGCAGGTCGCCGGGATGCCGTTTGCGGAGATCGTCGCCAAGGAGATTCTCCGGCCGGCGGGGATGACCGCGACCTTTGACGCGGCGGAGGTTCAGCGGGGGGAATACGCATCGGGCCACTCGAATCTTCCCCCGTTCGCGGATGCGCCGATTGGCCCTGTCGATAGCTATTTTCACACTGGCTACTACGCTCCGATGGGGGGGCTGTGGGGCGATGCCCACGACTTCGTCCGCTGGATGCAGGTTCATCTTCGCGACGGCGACGGAGTTCTCGGTGCGGAGAGCATGGACTCCCTACGAACGCCTCGCACCCGCACGATCTATCCCGGTTTGCAGTACGGATACGGGCACTTCGTGGACGATTCGATCCGGCCGACGGTCGTTCATCACGGCGGATCCGCTCCCGGGTTTCAGACCGGGTTTCGGGTGATTCCCGAGGCTGGGTTCGGCATCGCCGTGGCGATCAATGGTGACGACTTTTTCCCAACCGAGCTCATCGAGGCGGCGACCGAGATGTTTGTCGAGCTCGAGTATCTTCCCGTCACGGTGCCACCAGAGCGGGATCGATACGCCCGGTATGTCGGCGTGTACGACGACCCGCAGGTGTTCGGGCGCGTCGAGGTCATCGAGATGGGCGGGGCTCTTCGCGTGCGCTTTGGAACCGATCCCGAGATTCCGTTGATGTCGTCGTATGGCAGTACCTACGAGACGATGTTTGGCGGCGAGCGGATCGATTGGAACTTCTGGCTGCCTCCGGACGGGGGCAGCGCGACCCATATCGTCTCGGCGTGGGGCGTCGCCAAGCGGGTGGAGCGATAAGCGCGTCTTGGTCCCGCCCTGTGACGTCCGGTCGGTTTAACCGCCGTCCCGCGGGACCGACTCGTTCTTGGGCTCGGGCTTCCGAAACACGAGGAGCAGGCCTCCAAGGACCACCAGGGCCCCGCCGATGAGGGTGGCGCTGCTTGGCGCTTCGAGAAACCAGATGAGGTCCGCGAGCACGCCCCAGAGCGGAGCCGAATAGGATGCCGCGGCTACCGCGGAGGCCCGTTCCGATGCGTACGCGTGGGTCATCATGACCTGTCCGAGGAGCGCCGCCAGACCGATGACCACGATCTCGCCGACGAGATGGGTGGGAAGAAGGCGGAGGGATCCGCTCACCAAGAGTTCGGAGATCACCGCCAGACTGAACGCCACAAGCTGAAACCAGAAGACGATCACCAGAGGCCGGTCGGTTCTGGTGAGCGCACGCACCGCCACATGGGCGCCCGCCGAAAACACCGAGCCGACCACGGCGAGAAGAGCCCAGAGGGAGCCGATAGAGATATCGAGGCCGACGATCAGCAAGCATCCCCCGAGGCCGAGACCGAGGGAGAGCCATACGCGCCTGGTGCCTCGCTCGGCGCTTCCCAGCACGAGTGGCGCGAGAAGGGCCACGAGGATCGGTTGAAGGCGCGAGATAACGGTGATGTCGGTGACCAGGAGCACTTTGGCCGACGCGAAGAACGACACCATGGCGCCGAAACCGAGGAAGCCGCGGAGCAGGAGGAGCTTCCGCTGTTCGAGATGGAGGGAGCCGCTTCGACGCGCAAAGAAGAAGATCAGCGGGAGCACGAGCACGCTCCGCCACATCACGATTTCAAAAGGGCTGAGCTCGGCTCGGGCCTCCTTGACCGCGGCGCCCATGACCGCAAAGAGCACGGTGGCCCCGATCATCAGGAGTGGGCCTTTGCGAATCTTGGCTATGACGCGGCCTTCCGAAACACCAGCGTGAAATTGTTGGCAGGCATGGGATGCACTTCCGGTCGGGCGAAACCGTGCGTGGCCGCAAACGCCTCGAGTTCGGCAACGTCGCGAATTCCCCAGCGAGGGTCCCGGCTCCGAAGCGAGCGATCGAACGCGTCGTTGCTTTCCGAGGTGTGCCGGCCGTCGCGCTGGTAGGGCCCATAGGTGACGAGCGGCGCGCCAGCGGAGAGGGCCGCGCCACCCAGGCGAAAGAGCCCTTCCGCCGCTTCGATCGGCGCAATGTGAATCATGTTGATGGAGAGGACCGCGGCGACGGGTTCGAGTGCGGAAGCCTTGGTCATGTCGAGGTCGAGGGGTGGAAGCAGGTTTGGGGGCGTCGGGTCGAGGGCGCGCCAGGCGGCGATGCTTCGTCGAGCCCGCGGGTCGGGGTCGCTCGGCTGAAAGGTCAGATGGGGGAGTTTCTCCGAGAAGAAACGCGCGTGCTGACCGGTTCCGCTAGCAATCTCGAGCACCGTACCGGTCTTCGGGAGGCAGGTCTCGAGCACCTCGAGAATCGGCTCTCGGTTCCGTTCGGTGGCGGGGGCAAAGGCTCGCTGGTCTTCCTCGGGCCGCATCGGCGGGACCCTGGGACCGGAGGGCCCGAAAGCGCAAGGGGCCAATCGGGAATGGCACCGATTCGAGAAGAAACCCTAGACGAAATAGAAGGAATAGACGGAATGGAAGGAATAGCCCCACCCATGCGGAAGGTTATCGAAAGGGTCGACGATGATGAGTTCGGCAGACTACGGTCGGAGGAACGTGGGCCCCTCTTCCCGACGCGCCAAGATCTGTCTTTTGGCCAGCTGGGCTGCGCTCGTTCTGGGCTGCGGTGCCGAAGACAATGCGAGTCGCCAGCCCGAGCCGGTACCGCCCGCCTCTCCGGAGGAGCCGGAGCCGCCGCCGGAGCCCCCGGAGCCGGTGGGGGAGCCTGCACCCCCGCCCCGAGATGAGCTCGGGCTCGGCGGAGTTCACTCCTGCGTTCTTCGAGGGGGAAGAGTCGCGTGCTGGGGGGGCAACCAGTTTGCTCAGCTCGGCGACCCCTCTCTCGAGCAGTCCTGGGCCGCCCATCGCCCCACCCCGGCCGACGTTGCGGGCGTGGAAGGCGCGGTCCGCATGTCGACCGGAGGATTTCATAGCTGCGTGGTCACCGACGATCGGGAAGTGAAGTGCTGGGGGCACGGCGGTCACGGCCAGCTCGGCCGCGGAGCGCGCGAAGACTCGCCGACCCCAGAAGTGCCCGACGAGCTCGGTCCCGCCATCGGAGTGGCCGCGGGGGAAGGCCACACCTGTGTACTCGATGCGCTCCGCCAGGTGCACTGCTTTGGGCGAAACACTTTTGGTCAGCTCGGCGACGGGACCCGCGAAGACCGACTTCGCCCCCAACCCGTCCCCGGCCTCGACGACATTCGAGCGCTGGCCGCCGGGAAGGACCACACCTGCGCGATCCGAATGGACGGCCAGGTGCTGTGCTGGGGTTCGGCGATCGAACTTCAGCTCGGCGACGGGGACCGGAGGGGTCCCGACGGGATTCAGTCGACCCCGCATCCGGTCGAGGGGCTCGTCGCCAGCACGCTTGCGCTCGGTGCGGTCCATGGGTGCGCGCTGACCGAGGAGCGAGGACTTCGGTGTTTTGGCGCCAATGATTCGGGTCAAATCGCGGGCCGGCCGCGGGATCGGGGACGACCGGTCGACGTCGACCTGATGGGCGTCCAGCGCGTGGCCGCAGGAGGACGGCACACCTGCGCGCTCTCGGACCGGATGTTCTGCTGGGGAGCGAATGGCTCGGGCCAGCTCGGCGACGGGAATCGGGCGGCGCTTCGGCGTCCCACCGAGGTGGCGGTCGAAGCCGTCGCGATCGGGGTCGGGGCGCGGCACACCTGTGCCCTCGCGGAAGACGATACGGTTCGGTGCTGGGGGAAAAACCACCGCGGGCAGCTCGGCGACGGAACCGTCGAGGACCGGTATAGGCCTGTGAAAGTGGAGGGCCTTTCCCCGCGCTCCGGGAGCTGATAGAGCGAGTCGGTGTTCACCGGAATCGTCGAAGAAATGGGCACCGTGGCTCGCCTCGACCGCCGGCCGGGAGCGCTCGCCCTCGAGCTTCAAGCCAAGCTCGCGCTCGAAGGAACGGTCATCGGGGACAGCATCGCGGTCAACGGTGTGTGTCTTACGGTCGTCGAGCTGAGCCCAGAGCGGTTTATCGTGGAGGCGGTGCCGGAGACGCTGGCTCGGAGCAACCTCGGCGCTCTCGCCGAAGGGGACCCGGTGAATCTCGAGCGGGCGGTCTCGTCGGGCCGAACGTTTGGGGGGCACTATGTGCAGGGCCACGTCGATGGCACCGCGACCATTCGAAGCATCGAGCCGGAGGGCGAGGCCCGAAACTACGAGTTCGCGGTCGGTGAGGATCTCCTTCGGTATCTCGTTCCCAAGGGCTACGTCACGGTGGACGGGGCAAGCCTCACCGTGGTCGAGGTTCGACCGGACGCGTTTACCGTCACGCTCATCCCCCACACGCAAACCGCGGTGGTGATGGGAGCGAAGGAGCCCGGCTATCAGGTGAACATCGAAGTCGACGTGCTCGGCAAATACGTCGAGCGGATCGCCACGGCCCAGCTTGCGCGATTCGAAGAGCGGCTTCGCGCCCTCGAAGAGCGAGAGTAAGCTCTATTCGTCAGGGCCCGCCGGCCAGCCGAGGAACGGACGGGTGATCGCGCCGGCCCCGCTGGCGCCGGACTCGTCGAGGATCTGGAGAAATCGTCGCGGGGGCATGCCGTCTCGGCCGTACACCAGACCAAGAAGGTCTTCGAGCACCGTGTCGAGGGCGCGCTCCCCGTCGCTCGCATCGGCGATGTGGGCGTCGAGCGCCACCCAGAACCCAAGCCCCAACCGATAGAAGCTTCGGTAGTCCTCGTCGCGGCCAGTCTCCGCCCAGCTCTCGAACGCGTCGATCACCGTGCGCTCGGGCGAGGCGACGGCGGCGCTCTCCACGATTTGCGAGAGGTCTTCCTCGGGGATTGCGCCGGAATGCTCCCACGCTTTGAGCGCGTAGAACTGGCCGAGGCTCTGAGACATCCAGGGCGGGACCTGGCGGCCGGAGAGCGACGCGAAATACTGGTGAAAGAGCACCGCGAGGGCCGCCCGGCGAAAAGTAACCGGGGCATCGTCTGGGAGATCGCGAAAGTAGTTCGCGACGATCGAATCGAGGCCTGCGGCGCCGCCGAGCCGTCGCGGGGGCGCGCCGTCGGGGCCCGCGGCGGGGCGGGCAAACCAGAACACATCGAGGCTGCGCGGAGGCGGCGCGCCGCTCTTTGCGGTCAGGTATTGGAATCCGAGGGCGAGGCCTTCGAGATCGATCGTGGCTTCATTATCCATGAGGTGGCGAATTCGAGTCCGGCCGATGTTCTGCTCCCGGACCGTAAAGCTTCCGAGCCCGATGGAGAGACGGCCGAGCTGGCTTCTCGGAGGAAGGGTGTGGCCGAGCCCTCCTGCGTCGGGGAGCTGGTGATGGACGGGCAGCGAGGCGGGGAGACGAAAGTCGACGTTGGGGCGCTCGGTCAGGGATTCGGGAACCAGAAACGTCGCCGCCCCACTCACGAGGTACAGGCCGCGCTCCGGGTCGTACACCGATGCGCGGGTTTCCGGATGAAGACCATCCGGGGGAAGCGCAGAAAACGGCACCGACCAACGAAGGGCCGAGCAGCCGGCAGGAAGGATGAAGCCATCGGGGCCGGCGGAAAGAGACGCATCATCGCAGCGAACGTCTTGAAGCGCCGCTCGACGGACGCTCCGCCCTGGTTCGTCGGGAAGGTCGGCGCGGACTTCGTTGGATTCGACACGAAGCCAAAGCGTCATCCGCAGCGCTTGTCCATCCTCGGCGAGCTGCATGCGGTAGACGGCGGGAGTCTCCACCGGTCCCTCGGCGGGTTCGGTGGAGAGTTCGGTAGACGTTGAACGGGGCGGGCTCCCGCCGCCGCAGCCGATGAGCGCGATCGCGACCGCGATCGGCCACCGGGCGAACTGGACCGCCTTGAATCGTGCGGCCTGGAGAACCCGTGCGCGACTCGTTCGGGGGCATGGTCCAACGCGTGTGGGCTCCGGCATGCGGCGAAGGACACCACGCCTTTGTCTCGATTGCCAATTCGAGTCACGCTATCGTCGGTCGATGGGACTCCGCTACAAGTTCGTCGAACTGTCGGTGGTGACCGACGACCGAATCGAGCAGGCGGTCAACGAGTGGGTCGAAAAGGGCTGGAACTTCGACGGGATCCGCTTTGCGATGAGCGATGCGTCACGGCGGCCGGCGATGGCGTTCCTGTCGTTTGTTCGCGAAGACCCCGCGCCGCCCTCATCGGAGTAGCCCCGCTCCTGCCGTCGAGAGAGCGTCCATTCCTTTGGACCCCTTCGGCACCGGGACGGTCGCGGGGTATCCTCATGGGGCGCAGAGATTCGATCGTGTCGGGTGCGATCGCGTTCAACCCCGGGGGTCCGTGGATGGCAGGTACGGAGCAACTCAATGTGCTGGTGGTCGACGACGACGAGGGGGTCCGGCGCCTCCTCGTAGACATTATCCAGAAGCGCGACCATCAGGTGGTCACCGTCGATACTGCGGAGAAGGGGCTCGAGCTTCTTCCGGTGTGGACATTTCAGATCGCGTTTCTCGACCACAATCTTCCCGGCATGGAAGGGCTCCTCCTCGGCGAGTATCTCCGGCGAAGCAATCCCGACATGACGATCGCACTGGTGACCGGCACCGACGACCCGCGGCTCGAAAAGCAGGCGAGTGCGCTATCGTTGACGTTCATTCCCAAGCCCTTTGCGGTCAACGACATCCTTCGGCTGGTCGATGAGTATGTCAGCGCGGCGAAGAAGCGGGATGCGGCCCGTCACGACATCTCCGATCTCGATTTCGTGCCGCCGATCGCGCGCTACAAAGATGAGATCGGCGACTCGTTTGGCATTCCCAAGGTGCCAAATCGGATCGAAGGAAGAATCGTCGAGACGGTGAAACGCTGCCTCCAGAATCTTCGGAGCGCGAGTCGTTACACCGAACGCGAGCGGGTGGTGGCACTCTCGGGGTTGCTGTCCGCCCGGGTCCTCGGGATCGCGCTACCGCGAACGTCGGGGGGACGCACGCTCTACGAAGAGTACGACCACATCATGGTGGAACGCGGCCGGCGTCGCGAGTTCGGCCACCCGGG
>JBCCZL010000198.1:0-14954 GCA_039187775.1 Myxococcota bacterium | reverse complement strand
GGGCGCGGCCCCGCGCATCGATGATCCGCTCGGCCCATGGTCCACCCGACGAAGCCTCGGCCGACGGGTCGCGGTTCAAAGGATCCGAAGAAGCGGGATCCGAGAGAGCCTTACCAAGAAGTCCACGGTCCGACTCACTCCCAAGATAAGTGACCCGGCCGTCGCGAACCCCGACCGACGTATTCGGACGGAGGCCGAGCGACGGACCTTGGCACGTGGCGACGTGCGCGTTCCGAATCCAAAGATCGAAGGGCGGGCTCATCGGTTCGGTCGGGGAATATGAACTCCCTTCTCCTGCGCGGTCCGCTGGGCCCGCTCATAACCTGCATCGACGTGGCGGATCACGCCCATGCCCGGATCGGCGGTGAGGACTCGGCCAAGGCGTTCCTCGGCCGCATCGGTCCCGTCGGCGACGACCACCAACCCCGCGTGAATCGAGTAGCCGATGCCGACCCCGCCCCCGTGATGCACGCTCACCCAGCTCGCGCCGCAGCTCGTCGCGATGAGAGCGTTGAGGATCGGCCAGTCCGCGATCGCATCCGACCCATCTTTCATTCCCTCGGTTTCACGGTTCGGGCTGGCTACCGACCCACAGTCGAGGTGGTCGCGGCCGATGACGATCGGCGCTTTGACTCGGCCGTCGCGGACGAGCTCGTTGAAGCGCTTCCCCACCCGGTCGCGGTCGCCGTAGCCGAGCCAGCAGATCCGCGACGGGAGACCCTGGAACGCCACCCGCTCCTGCGCCATGTCGAGCCAACGATGGAGCGCTGGATCGTCGGGAACCACTTCTTTGACTGCTGCGTCGGTGACCGCGATGTCTTCCGGATCTCCCGACAGTGCGACCCAACGAAACGGTCCCTTGCCCTCGCAGAAGAGCGGCCGAATGTAGGCCGGAACAAACCCTTCGATCTCAAACGCCCGCGTGGCTCCGGCGAGGCGCGCCTGCTCCCGGATGTTGTTGCCGTAGTCACAGGCGAAAGCGCCCGCCTTCATCATGTCGAGCATCGCGTTGACCTCGAGGGCCATCCCTTCCCGGGCTCGTCGAATGTAGGCATCGGGGTCGCGGCCTCGAAGCTCGGCTGCGTCTTCGAGGGATAGATCGGGAGGCACATAGCCCACGAGGGGGTCGTGGGCTGCGGTTTGCTCGGTGACAAAGTCCGGAATCGCTCCGCGCCGAACGAGCTCGGGATAAATGATCGCCGCGTTTCCCACGAGACCCACCGAAATCGCTTCGCGCTTTTGCACCGCGTCGCGAATCCACGCGAGGGCCTCGTCGAGGTCCTCGGTGGCCTTGTCGAGATAGCGCGTTTCGAGCCGTCGCTCGGCGCGCGCGGGATCCACTTCGATGCCAAGAAACGCCGCGCCTGCCATCGTTGCCGCAAGCGGTTGCGCTCCGCCCATTCCTCCAAGGCCCGCACTCAGAATCCAGCGACCGCCCCAGTCGCCCCCAAAGTGCGTTTTGCCCGCGGCGACGAATGTCTCGTAGGTCCCCTGCAGGATTCCCTGGGTTCCGATGTAGATCCAGGATCCCGCGGTCATCTGCCCGTACATCGTCAGCCCCTCGGCTTCGAGGCGTCGGAATTCATCCCAGTTGGCCCACGCCGGCACCAACAGCGAGTTCGCGATGAGGACCCGGGGCGCGTCCGGGTGGGTCCGAAACCGCCCCACCGGGCGCCCGGACTGGACGAGAAGGGTCTCGTGGTCCTCGAGCCCCTCGAGTTCGCGCACGATCGCATCGAAGTCGTCCCAGCTTCGCGCCGCCCGCCCGGTGCCGCCGTAGACGACGAGGTCATCGGGGCGCTCTGCGACCTCGGGATCGAGATTGTTCATGAGCATCCGGAGCGCCGCTTCTTGGAGCCAGCCTTTGCAGCGCAAGTCGGTGCCCCGGGGGGCTCGGATCGGTCGGGGTCCGCTCATTGAATGTGTCCTTGTTCCGAGAGGGCTCTACGCCTATGGGGCTCTATTCGTGGGTCGAGGCCTTCGGGCTCGACGACTGCGGCCTCGACGGCCTCGTCGGCTGAAGGCTCTGCTTTCCTCGGGAAAGACTGGAGTTTGACGAGAATTGTGCGGAAAGCCAACGACCATCGTGAATAGTCGGCCGCCCGATGCGTCGAGACGGGGCGGAGTTGACGCCTCGGTGCGGGGTTGAAAAGCTCCCCCCATGCGTATGAGGGAGGCACATGTGACGAGCCTTGGAGTGGCAATCCGCGTCCTGACCCCGGCGGCAGCGATCGCGTTCATCGCCGTGGCGCCAGCCGTGGCTCAGACCCCGGTGGTCGAACGCATCGAGCCTACGAGTGGTCCGGTCGGCACGCAGGTGGGTTTGGTGGGCCGAAACCTTGGGGGCCAGCTTCGGGCGCGGATGGGTGACCGCGCGCTTCGGATCGTGCGCCAGCTTCCGCACCGGGTGACCGTCGAGGTGCCCGAGGGCGCGGCGAGCGGACGGGTGGTTGTCGAGAACCGCCGCGGAGGTTTTGCCGGGCCATTCTTCCGCATCGTGGCAGGGCGTTCCGCACCGGTCGTCGAGCGCCTCGATCCGGCCTCTGGACCGGGGGGAACCCAGGTCGTGCTCCACGGTCAGAACTTTTCTCCCCGGCTCAGCGATAACCGGGTGAGCTATGGCGGCCGGCCGGTCGTCGTCCGAAGCGCGACACCCACCACGCTCTCGGTGGTCGTGCCGCCCAACGCCGCGACGGGAACGTTCTCGGTCCAGGTCGTCGGAGCAGGCTCTTGCAGCAGTCCCACGTTTACGGTCGGCTTTGGCGATGGCGTGCGGGAAGTGGTCCCCACGTTTGGCGCACCGAACAGCGAAGTGATCCTCCGCGGCGCTGGGTTTTCGCCGCGGCCGCGTCAAAACCGCGTTCAGTTTCAGGGTCGGCCGGTGCGAGTGATCGCGGCAAGCCCGACCGAGCTTCGAGTCCGCGTGCCTGAAGCCTCGGGCGTGGGCCGGTTCACCGTGGATGTGCGCCGAGGCGCCCGGAGCGAGTCGCCCGAGTTCACGGTGCGCCTCGGCCCGACGATCACCACGCTATCCCAATCGAGCGCCGCACCCGGCGCCACCATTACGCTTCGCGGACAGCATTTTGGTCGGGACATTCGGCGAGTCCGCGTCACCCTGGGGGGCCGCCCGCTCATCCTCCGGCGGGTCACGGATACCGAGATCGATGTCGAGCTTCCATCCGGGGTTGCGAGCGGCCGGCTCCGCATCGAGGCGGGGGGCATCGCCACCGACGGTCCGGAGCTTTCGATCCGGCTTCCCCTGGCCGTTCAGAGCTTTCGTCCGACGAGCGGGGCGGCAGGGTCGGAAGTGACGATTCGCGGGCAGGGTTTTTCGACGGACCCGGCGGCAAATCAGGTGACCCTCTCGGGCGCCACCGCTCAGGTGCTCGCGGCTTCCGCCACCGAGCTTCGGGTGCGCATCGGCTCGAGTCGGAGCGGACCGTTTGTGGTGACGGTTCCCGGGAGCGGCCAGGCGCGGAGCGGCCGACCGTTCATCGTCACGCGGCCTCCGTTTATTGCGAGCTTTTCGCCCGCCCGGGGAGCGCCGGGAAGCGAAGTGATCATCGCGGGAAATGGTTTCGGCAACAACCTTGGCATCGTCACGGTCCGCCTCGGCGGTCGGCCGATGAGTCTTCGCTCGGTGAGCGATGGCCGAATCGTCGCGCTCGTCCCCGACGGCGCGCCCTCGGGCCCGATCACCGTCGACGTCCGGCTTCAGGGCACGTCCCGAAGTGCCCAAAGCTTTGAGGTTGACGCTCCCTTTGGGGTGACCGGACTCCGGCCGGTGAGCGGTTTCGTCGGGAGCACGGTTCGCATCACCGGCAGTGGCTTCGAAGGGACCCCCACCGTTCAGTTTACTGGGGGAACGACCGCGCCGGCCGCGGTGCTCTCCTCGAGCGAGCTTCGGGTGGTCGTCCCCACGGGCGCCCGGAGCGGTCCGGTTCAGGTTCGAACGCCAAGCGGCCAGAGCATGACTGCGCCTCACGCGTTCGCGGTCACCGTGCAGCCCGCGGGGGTCGGCGTGCGAACCGTCGAGCCGGTGTGCCTCACCGGGGGCTGCGAGGTCGTGCTCACCGGCCACGGCTTTAGCGCTCGGCCCCGGCAGAACCGGGTCCGGCTCGGAGGGCGGCCGGTTCGCGTGATATCGGCGAGTCCGGGGGAGCTTCGAGTTCGAATTCCCCGGGTCCAAGGCACTCACCGCTTCGAGATCGACGTGCGCGGCACGGGCACGGCGGAGAGCACCCCGATCACCGTCCAGTAAGGCCCGCCCCGGGCTGGCCCCGCGTCGGAGGCCCTGCGTCGGAGGCCCCGTGCGACACCGACGTCTCTCGGCGGCCGAACCGTCCTCGGCCCCCGTGTCGGGGACAAAATACTCCCGGACCGACGCATCGCCATCCGCTTCGCCGTAGATTGAGCTATAGTGCGCCGCCTCGGAGGTGTCGCGTGATCGAGTCCCGCCTAGTTGAGGCCCTGACGTTTGACGACGTCCTATTGATGCCGGGGTACTCGGATTTTCTACCGGCGGAGGCGGATACCCGCACTCGGCTGACCCGAAAACTGAGTCTCAACATCCCGATCGTCTCGTCGGCGATGGACACGGTGACCGAGTGGCGCACCGCGGTCACCATGGCGCGGGAGGGGGGCATCGGGGTCCTCCACAAGAACATGCCCCCCGCCGCGCAGGCCCGAGAAGTGACAAAGGTCAAGCGCGCCGAAAGTGGCATGGTGATGGACCCGGTCACCGTCACCCCATCGCAGACCCTTCACGAAGCGTTTGCCCTCATGCGCGAGCATCAGATCAGTGGACTTCCGGTGGTCGAGGGCACCCGACCGGTCGGGATTCTCACGAGTCGAGATGTCCGCTTCGAACAGAACATGAACCAGCGCGTCGACGCGCTGATGACCCGGGAGCTCGTGACGGTGCCTCCCGGAGTCAGTCAGGCACGAGCGAAGGAACTCCTTCACCAAAATCGAATCGAAAAGCTTCTCGTCGTCGAGGACGGCGAACTCCAGGGCCTCATCACGATCCGCGACCTCCTTCAGGCGGAACGGTTTCCAAACGCGATCAAAGACGACCTCGGACGCATGCGGGTGGGAGCCGCGGTGGGGGTTGGTGCAGATCGGGCCGAGCGAATCGCGGCGCTGGTTGCCGCGGGCGTCGACGTCGTGGTGATCGATACCGCGCACGGCCACAGCAAGGGCGTGATCGAGGCGGTCCGGGCGACCAAGGCCGAGCACCCCGACGTCGAGCTCGTCGCCGGCAACGTCGCGACCGCCGCGGCGACCGAGATGCTCATTGAAGCCGGAGTCGATGCGGTGAAGGTTGGCATTGGACCGGGCTCGATCTGCACCACTCGCGTGGTGGCGGGCATCGGCGTGCCGCAGATCACCGCGATCACCGACTGCGCCCGCGTCGCGAGCGGAAAAGGGGTACCGATCATCGCCGACGGCGGCGTCAAGTACTCCGGTGACGTCGTCAAGGCCCTGGCCGCGGGCGCAAACTCGGTGATGATCGGCTCGCTCTTCGCAGGCACCGACGAGTCGCCGGGGGAGCTCGTGCTTTACCAGGGCCGAACGTACAAGACCTACCGGGGCATGGGGTCGCTGGGCGCGATGCGCGCGGGCTCAAAGGACCGCTACGCGCAGGAAGGGGTCGTCGACGCAGAGAAGCTCGTACCCGAAGGCATCGAGGGCCGGGTGCCGTACCGCGGCCCGCTCTCATCGATCGTCTATCAAATGGTCGGGGGGCTTCGTGCGGGGATGGGTTACACCGGCTGCAGCACCGTCGATTCACTCCGGAAGGACGCGAAGTTTGTCCGCCAGTCCTCGCAGGGCCTTCGGGAGAGCCACGTGCACGACGTAGTGGTCACCGAGGAAGCGCCGAACTACGGCGTCAACCGCTAACCGAGGAGAGCTCATTGTCTCGCCGCCTCGTCCTTATTCTCGACTACGGTTCCCAGTACACCCAGCTCATCGCGCGACGGGTGCGCGAGCAGCACGTCTACTGCGAGATCCATCCCTGCACGGTCGATCTCGACAAGGTCCGTGAGCTCCGGCCGCAGGCGGTGATTCTGTCCGGAGGGCCGGCGAGCGTGTTTGGTGATGGAGCGCCCACTGCTGACCCCGCACTCTTTGATCTCGGCGTGCCGATCCTCGGGATCTGCTACGGGATGCAGCTCACTTGCCATCTGCTTGGGGGCGAGGTCGAACCCGCGGAGGCCCGCGAGTACGGTCCGGCATCGATTCGAGTCGCGAAGCCCGAGGGCCTCCTTGCCGGATTCGAACCGGAAGAGTCGGTGGACGTGTGGATGAGCCACGGGGACCGGGTGAAGGCGATCCCTCCGGGCTTCGTTCCCTACGCGCTGAGCGAAAACAGTCCCTTTGCAGCGATCGGTCATCCGGAGCGCCAAATCTACGGCGTCCAGTTTCACCCCGAGGTGGTGCACACCCCACGCGGCGAGGCGATGCTGCGTTCGTTTCTGTTTCAAGTGGTCGGCTGCGAGCCGGATTGGACGCCGGGCTCCTTCGTCGAGGAGGCGGTGGGCCGCATCCGCGAGCAGATCGGCGATGGCAAGGCGATCTGTGGTCTCTCCGGCGGCGTCGATTCATCGGTGGCCGCGATGCTGGTGAGCAAAGCGATCGGGGACCGACTGACCTGCATCTTCGTCGACAACGGAGTCCTTCGAAAGGACGAGGTTCGGGATGTGGTCGCGATGTTCCGCGATCATTTCCAGCTTCGCCTCATTCATGTGGACGCCCAAGAGGAGTTCCTGAGCGCACTCCGAGGCGTGACCGACCCGGAGGAGAAGCGGAAGATCATTGGGCGGATCTTTATCGATGTCTTCGATCGCGAAGCCAAGAAATTCGACGCCGCCCAGTTCCTCGTGCAGGGAACGCTGTATCCAGACGTGATCGAGAGCGTTTCGTTTAAAGGACCGAGCGCGGTCATCAAGAGCCATCACAATGTTGGCGGGCTTCCCGAGCGAATGCACCTCACGCTGGTCGAGCCGCTCCGAGAGCTGTTTAAGGACGAGGTGCGAGCCGCCGGTGAAGCACTCGGCATGCCCCACGGCGCGCTCTATCGACATCCGTTTCCTGGGCCCGGTCTGGCGATTCGCTGCCTTGGCGAGGTGACCGAAGAGAAACTCAGCGTCCTTCGGGCCGCCGACGCCATTTTCATCGAGGAGCTTCGAACCCACGACCTTTACGACTGGGTGTGGCAGGCGTTCTGCGTCATCCTTCCGGTCAAGACCGTGGGGGTGATGGGCGACGAGCGAACCTACGAACATGTCGTCGCGGTTCGGGCGATTCACTCACGGGATGGGATGACCGCCGATTGGGCCCGCTTTCCCCACGATTTCCTCGCGCAGGTGTCATCGCGGATCATCAACGAGGTCCGTGGATGCAACCGGGTGGTTTATGACATTTCGTCGAAGCCGCCGGCCACCATCGAATGGGAGTAGCCGGCGTGCATCGCGCCATGCTTCGTCTTGTTCTTTTGAGTGCGGTGTTGACGCCAGCTGCATCGCTGCCTCGGTGGATCGCGCCGCTCCCGGCCCCGGTGGCAGCCGCCCAGGAACTCCGCTTCGATTTTCCAGCGGCGCCGTCACCCCCGACGATCGAAGGAGACCGGGTGGTCGTGGCCGTGCTCGCGGTGCGAGACAACCGGTTGAGTCGAGCCTCGGTGGCGCGTCGGGATGCGGAGGAACGGGGACGGAGCGAAGCCCTCGCCCGCCTTCACCAGTTCATCGATCAGGCCCTGGCCGAAGGTCGGGTGAGGCCCCGCCTCGCGCTTGCGGTGCACGAAGCAGCCGACCGGGCGGCGGAGGTCGATGGCATCCGGTCGCTTCCCACCGGCGACGCGGTGGTGCGTCTCGCGGTCCCTCTCCAAGCGCTTCGAACCGTGGTTCCGAACCTTCGCTTCGCTCCGGGGGAGCGTGCGAGGCGAGAGCGCTGATGCGTTGGCCGGTCGGTTTGGTGGTGGCTCTCGCGTGGGCGGTTGCTCTCGGGTGTAGTGGAGCACCCCGACGCCCGGCGGCGCAGCTCCGGGTGGTCGCCCAGCCGGAAAACGCTCGCGTCTACGTCAACGATCGCTTTCTTGCGACGGCGCGAGTGATTCGACAGCGCCCGGAAGTGCTGCGGACCGGCGTGCACCACATGACGGTCACCGCGCCAGGTCACTTTCCCCACGACGTGGAACTCGATCTTCCAGAAGGGCTCACGACGGTCGAGATTTCACTCCGGCCGATCCCCCCCTGATGTGGGCTCAAGCGGTGACGTCGCGGCGAGCAGTGTCGGGTGAACGATCGCACCGTCGTGGCGAAGCGCCCACGCTCGGGATTCTCGATGGACACGATCCAATGAAGCGGCGCCCGAGTCTCCGAGGTCCGGGACGACTACCGGCGGAACGCTCGGAGCGCGCCGCGTTTCGGCGGCTCCTCGAGGCGAATGACCGACGCGGGGAGGAGGCCTCCCAGAATCGGACCGCGGCGCGATAGGCGCTCACTAAGCGCGCGCCTGATCGTGATCGAGGGATTGGGAAGTGCGGCCGAGGAACAGATCGCGGTCGCGTTCGACGAGCTTTGCAACGAGGTCCATGAAGGTACGCACCCGAGCGGTGCGGCGAAGCTGCTCGTGGGTGAGCGCCCAAAGAAAGGTCCGGCCTTCGTGGTAGTTGCCGAGGCGAACGACTCCGTCGAGCCGATCGCCGTAGAAGCACGGAAGGACCGAAATCCCCAGGCCGTCTTCGATGCTTCGACCGAGGAATGCCATCGAGCTCACGCGAAGCCGCACGTCGGCGCCAGCGGCATGGTTTTCGATCACTCGGTCGGTCGCTCGGGCATAGGGTTCATCCCAGCTGATCCACGGATAATGGATGTAGCCCGCGTCCGGTCGCTCTTGGTGGACTTCTTCGATGAGACGCTTCGCGGCATAGACGCCGTAGAAGACCTCGACGAGTTTCCGGCCGACCAGGTGCTCTGGCGGAGCTGCGGTGATTCGGACGGCCACGTCGGCCTCCCGGCGGGACAGATCCACTGGGCGATTGCTCGATGTCAGGACGAGGTCGACACGGGGCACCTGGCGCCGAAACGCGCGGAGGTCTTTCCGCCAGAGCTCGAACACGATGTCCATCGAGCTGACCCGGAGCGTGCCGCGAAGATCGGCGTCGAGCCCCCGGATCTCCGCGTCGAGGCCGTGGACCTCCTGCTCCATCTTCTTAGCTGCGTTGACGGCCGCTTCTCCGGCGTCGGTGGGCACGCTTCCTCCTGGAACGCGATCGAAGAGCCGGACCCCAAGATGCTCCTCGAGGGCCTGAACGCGTCGGGTGACCGTCGAGGAGTTCACGCCGAGCGCTCGACCCGCCGCGCTGGCGTTTCCGTGGCGGGCCATCGCCAAGACAAATCGAAGGTCGTCCCAGGGGAGCATTCGATGAGGATGGGTCTCGGCCGATGCACTCGCAACCAAGCTCCGCATCGATGCAAGATCACAATGCGAAAATGGAAAGCTCCACCCCCGAACCGGCGAGCCGATCTGGCGAGAGGCTAGGGCGTCCTGCGCTTCACAATGAACTCCGAACCGATCGCCGCTTCGAACCCGCTCATCGCTGCTTTCACCTCCGATGGAGAAGCCGCGTCGAAGGTCACCTTGACCTTGTAGTCGAGGTTCTTGCCCCACTGCACGTAGCTCCCGATCGCCACGTCGGGGTGCTGTTTGGCAGTGGCGCCCAGCGCGGACGCCAGTGCGAACTCATCGAGGTTGATGAAGAACGCCCCGCTAACGAATCCTGACTCCGTGCCGAGGTGGGTGCGCACCGCAGGAAACTTGCTCACGAGGAGCTGGGGGACACCAGGAAACACGAACACCCCATCGAGGCTGAGGACGGGCCAGCTGATGTCCTCGTGGCGGATGAGTTCCGCACCCTCGGGGGTGAGGGCCATCGCGAGGTGATCGGCGTTGGTGTTCTCCTGAAAGTAGTCACGAATCATCTGCTCGAGCTCGGGATGGGACACGAGCTTTCGGTCGAAAGCTTCCGCGACCGCTCGGAGGGTGACATCGTCGTGGGTGGGCCCGATCCCTCCGGTGGTAAACACGAGATCGTGGTTCGCTCGAAGCGAGCGGAGCTCGGCGACGATGGTGGCCACGTCGTCACGACACACCACCGCCCGTTCAAGCCGAATTCCCATAACGAAGAGCTCCTTCGCGAGGAATGGCAGATTCTCGTCGCGAATCTTTCCCGTGAGGAGCTCGTCGCCGATGAGAAGAACGGCGGCGTGGCGAGGGGAAGCAGACATGGCGCGAAGATGTTGGTGCCGGACGCTCCGGCTTTCAACCTTCTGCTACCCTCGGGCGATGCGAAGGTGTGCGGTGCTGGTGTATCTCGCGATGGGCGCCTGTAGCGACGAAGCGCCCGACGATTCAGAAGGGGAGTCGGCCGCCGTCGAAGGCGAAACCGTTGAAACAGCCGCCGAGAGTGAAACCCCGGATCGACAAACCCAGCCTTCGGCCGTCGAGGCGCTGCCGAGCGTGAGCGCCGGTCCCTCGCATCCGCCGGAGGACATCGAGCTTCGAACCGAAGACGGGGTGACGGTTCACGCGACGATGCACGCCGCCGCGGTCCCGGAAGCGCCCGCGGTGGTCCTCGTGCACCAGCTCAGCTCGACGCGAGCCGAGTGGGGACCGCTCGTCGAAAGGCTCACCGCGGCGCCCGGTTTCGCGATCCTCACCCTCGATCTTCGAGGCCATGGCGAAAGCGTGGTCGGTGCGGAGGGCGAGGCTCTGAGCTATCACGCGTTCGACAATGACGACTGGTCGGCCATCGAGTTCGATCTCAAAGCAGGGCTGACCTTCGTTCGACAGCGGTTCACTCCCCAGGCGGTGGCCCTTGCGGGCTCGTCGATCGGATCGAGTGCGGCGGTTCGGGTGGCCGCAGCCGACGATGAAGTGAGTGCGGTTGTCGCGCTCTCTCCCGGCCGGGCCTATCGGGGTTTGGACGCCCTCACTCCGTTTTCCACCTGGGGAGCGCGCCCGGTCCTTGCCATCGCGGCAGAGGGAGAAGCGGCGTCGGCCGAAACAGCCCGTGCCATGGCGGGAAGCTCTCCTTCCGGGGTGCTTCGGCTGGCGCCTGGACGGTCGCACGGGGTCGGCATGTTTGCGGACGATCCCGGAGCACTTGAAGCGGTCGAGCAGTTTCTTCGCAGAGAACTTCGCTGGTCCGGTGGTACGCCGGACCGGTAAACCACTCGATGCCTTAGCCTGCCGCGGCGATGGCCACCGCGAGCAGTCCCATTCCCAAGAGGAGCGCAACGCTGATCCAGCCGAGGATCACCGCGCCGGTCGCAAGGTTTCGCCCGGCGGCGGGAGCTTCACCCGCCTTGATCGCGTTGAGCTCGATCTGGCCAAGGATGAGAGCGCCGATCCCGAGCGGAAGGCAGAAGGCGACCAGCGATGTGAGACCGAGCACCAGCGCCCAGAGCGCCCGAGCCGACTCTTTGCCGGTGGCGCCGATTCGCTCCGCGCATTCCGGGCAATAGCTCTCCCACTCGTGCGTGACGACGCATTCCTGACAGATGTAGTTGCCGCAGCGCGTGCAGTTATCTACAGCGACCACGTCCACATGCGTCGCACACTTGCCGAGGGCGGTCGCCGCCGCGGGCGCTGAGCCAAACGGGTCCACTGCGCGGTGGGCCTCAGTACCCGTAGTATGGATCGCTATAGTCGTATGTGTCGTAGGACGAGTTCGACTGCAAGAACGGCGTGAGGCACTGCATGATCACGCTGAACACCATCGGCACGAAGTATCCCGTGATGATCAAGTTCTTCTTCTCATGTTCGAACTTTGCGAACATGTAATAGAGGATGTAGCAGGGGACGCAGAGGCACAGAAATCCCTCGCCGACGCTCGACCGAAACGCGTGAATCAAGATGAAGATCATCGAGATCAGCTGAATGATCGAACCAATGATCAGCAAGCCCAGCAGCACAACCAGCAACGCTTCCATAGTTTCCCTCCTCTGCGACTAGATGCCTTCGACCCAGCCGGGGACGAGCACCGCCGCGGCTAGACGAATAAATCCAAAACCCACAAAGCTATAAACGAGCCCCCAGTAGATCCGGCGCCCCCACCGGTCTCGCCGATCGAAGAATGCGCGGACGCGCTGTCGTCCCCGCGGTCCGACCAGCACCATCGCGGTGAGGAAGATTGCGAGCGCCCACACGACGACTCCGAAGGGGTGGTAATGAAACGCAGACCCGAGGTCGAAGTGCGAAACGTTGGTGACCGATCGGGTTAAGCCGCAGCCGTGGCAGGGGAGGCCGGTCTGTGCCTTAAAGACACAGAGGTCGATGCCAAGGCCGGTGGGCGGAAAGAGGAACGAGCACACGACCACCACCGCCCCGAACGCCATGGAAATCGGGTTGATGAGGAGGGACGAGAGCAATCCAGGCGCCGCCACACGAGCGCTCAACTCCTGCTTGTCTTCGGCCTGCTCCGAAGCTGTCATTGCGTGGCTCATGTCCTCGGGCGCCTTCATCTCCGATCCTCCGAAGAAGCATCGGGGAAGGGGCGTTGCCCCGAACCTACGCCCGCCCCAGGGGAAGCTTCCCTGACGGGCCGGAGGCTTTCGTAGATTCCGAGCGCTGCCGCCACCGATGCATTGAGCGACGCGATGGGACCCGGAAGGTCGATTCGGCAGAGGGCGCTGCACCGTTCCCGAACGAGGCGGCGAAGCCCCCTGCCTTCTGCACCGACCACAAGCACCCGCCCTGCCTCTGGAATCGGGCCGAGCTCGCCGAGTCCGAGCGAGGCTTCGCCGGCCAGGCCGACGACCTCGACGCCTTCGTCGACGACCTCCGCGAGACTCCGGGCAAGATTGGTCACCCGAGCGATCTTGGCGTGCTCGGAGGCTCCCGCGGACGCGCGAACGGCCGCGCCGGTTAGCGGGGCGGCTCGGTCCTTTGTCACGATCAGGCCGGCGCCGCCCAATGCCACCACGCTGCGAATGATGGCCCCGAAGTTCTGGGGGTCGGTGATCCCATCGAGGGCGACGACGAGGCTTCGCGGGGAGAGGGTGTCGCGGAGTTCCGGGAGGGAGAGATAGGCAAATGCGCGGACACGGGCGATCACGCCCTGATGCCGGAGGCCCCCGGCGAGAGAATCGAGCTCCTTTCGACCTGTTTCGGTGGTCGGCACCCCCTGAGCTTCGGCCCGGCGAAGAAGCCTCGCAAGGCTCTGCCGTCGGGACACGGCGAAACGCACTTCGTCGATCGGCTCGCCGCTCCGAAGCGCTTCCTCGACGGCGCGCGCCCCCAGTACAAGCCGCCCGCTCATCCGGGATCGGCGATCGCTTCGAGAATCGTGGTCACTACCCCAGCCGGGTCCGTCGCACTGCGAATCGGCCGACCGACCACCAGCACATCCGCGCCGTCGCGAACCGCGCCCGCAGGGTCTCGGGTGCGCGCTTGGTCGTCTTCGCCCTTCACGAGGCGTATGCCCGGCACCACGAGGGTCGGTGCGTTTCCAAAGCGACGCCGAAGGGAGCGGCACTCTTCGGGCGAACAAACCAGCCCCGAAATGCCTGACTCGAGGGCGAGTTCGGCGCGGCGAAGCACAAGGTCGGCGACCGGACTCGCCGCGCCGATCTCCGAGACCGCCCGGTCGTCGAGGCTCGTGAGCACCGTGACCGCAAGAAGCGTCGTGCCCGAGCCTTCCGCCGCCGTCGCCGCTTCTTGAAGTGCGCGCCGTCCCGCCGCCGCATGAACCGTGAGGTAGCGGACCCGTGGACCGACCACCTGACGTACCGCCGACGCAACGGTCGCCGGGATGTCATGGAGTTTCAGGTCGAGAAAGCACCGGGCGTCATGGCGGCTGACCGCATCGACGGCCGCCATTCCCTCCTTGAGATACAGTTCGAGGCCGACCTTGTAGAGACGCACCTGGCCCGCGAGCCGCGCAAGCCACGCATCCGCCTCGGCCAGAGACGAAACGTCGAGCGCCATCGCGAGCCGGTCTGCCGGAGCCGCCTCGGGAGGAAGCATGGCGAGTCTCGCGCGGGCGGAACCAGACTCCGGCCCGCGCGTGGTCCTCTAAATGCCGTCGAGACCAGCGAGCGGGTCGTCGTCGAAGGTGCGCCGCATCATGCTGGGCGCCGCCTGCATGGAAGAGTTGCGGGGGTTCCGAGCTGCCCGCGCACGACGCTCCCGAACGTCGGCTCGTCGCTCTGCGGCCTCGGCTTCGGCGGCCGCTGCTTGGGCCGCCTCTTCGGCCTGCTGCGCCTCAAGCTGGGCCCGGCGTTCCGCTTCCTCTTGTGCGCGGACGCGTGCCGCTTCGGCTTCCGCCGCGAGTCGCTGGGTTTCCGCCTCCGCCGCGGCCTCTGCCGCCTGACGGGCCTGCTCGGCCTGCTGCGCCTTCTGCATGCTCGGGGCGATCAGTCCGAAGTACACCCCGGCGCCGGCGCCAAGAACAAGAAGAGCGATCGCAGCGAGGATCGCCGGATGGATTCCCTTTCGCTGCTTGGCCTTGATCGCCTGCACCTCGCGTTCGTGAGCGAGCAATCGCTCCTGCTCGGCGGCGCGGGCCTTGGCCTCTTCCTCCAGGCGGACCCGAAGCTCGTGCTCGCGCTTCTCTCGTTCGACCCGCTCCTGCTCGTCTCGAGCGGCGCGCTCGGCGGCGAGCCTTGCGTCCTCTTCGGCCTTCTTCTGGGCCTGAATTTCGGCCTTGCGCGCGGCCTCTTCGGCCGCGAGACGCTCGCGCTCGGCCGCCTCTGCTGCCGCGCGCTCCGCCTCTTCGGGGTTGATGCGCTCTTCCTCGAGGTTCATCAGCTCCTTGAGGTTGAAGAGGACTGAGGATTCCTTTTGCTCCGACATCAGTTTCCTAACAGTAGCAAGGAGCGCTCGAATAGAGATAAGCTTTACCACAGGAGCATACGTCTCAGAGTAGTCTACACCCTCAATTTGCG
>JBCCZL010000197.1:0-14978 GCA_039187775.1 Myxococcota bacterium | reverse complement strand
GTGGTCCAATGATCCGGTGACCCGCTCGATGTCATTTCGGCCGGATCCCATCGGTTGGGAAGAGCACGTGGAGTGGTTCACGCGTAAACTTGCCGACCCCACGTCGATCATGTTTATCGCCCTCAATGATGATGCCGAAGTGGGCGTGGTGCGTTTCGACCAACGGGAGACTCGAGAGACCATTTCCGTGTCCGTGGCCCCGGACGCCCGGGGGCGGGGTCACGCGGTGCGCCTCATCCGTCTTGGCTGTCGGGCGCTTCGAAGCGTGGGGCGACAAGGAGCGGTCGACGCCTGGATTCAGACGCGCAACGTCGCTTCGATCAAGAGCTTTGAGCGGGCGGGCTTCTCCAAGGTCGAAGACGGCGAGCAGGGCGGCGCACCGGCGGTCCGTTTCGAGTGGCGACAATGACCATCGAGTGCATTTCATGCGGCGCCCAGCGGAGCGAAGTGGTACTTCGGGCGGAGGGAATCACCCTTCGCAAGTGTTCCAGTTGCGGACTGACCTATCTCGAGAGCTGGCGAACCTCGCTCGCCCAAGCGACCGAGCTTTATGAGTACTTCGATGCAAGAAGCAACGTGCCGTTGGAGCAGCGATTCCGGCCCGAAAATGCGACCCGACAGCGGGAGTTGCTCGCGAGACTTGGTCGGTACGTGCGTGGCCGGTCGCTTATGGATGTTGGCTGTGGTGAAGGGCAGTTTATCCACACTGCCCTCGCCGCGGGTTGGACAGCCCGAGGCATCGACCTCGCCGACGGCGCCGTTCGCCAGTGCCAGAATTACGGGCTTCCCGTCGAGAAAACGGACTTCTTTTCCAGTGAACTCAACGGAGACCGTTTCGACCTCATCCTCATGTCGGAGCTCCTCGAGCACGTCCCAGATCCCGGAAGCTTCCTCCAACGCGCGGAGGAACTGCTCGCCCCAAGCGGAATTCTCTACCTCACGACCCCGAACTTCGGATCGCTGTCGCGGCGCCTGCTTCAGGGAGATTGGCGGGCGATCCACCCCCAGCATGTCTCCTACCTGACCGAGGGAAGCCTTCGCCGATTGATCGCCGCTCGAACTGGCTTGGTTCCTCGGGAGCTCGGAAGCGTCAATGTCTCCCCAGGCACTCTCAAGCTAGCTCTTCGCCAGCGAACTCGGCGACGCGATCCCGGGCGTCACCCTCGCGCCGAGGTCAACGGGCCAGTCGGGCACGTGGAGCAAGCCTGGTCGCTTGACCAGCAGCTTCGGCGAGTGCTTCAGCGAAACCGAGCGCTCCGCCTCGCCAAGGAGGGAGTCAACCTCGTCGTCTCGAAGGCTCGAGTCGGCGATACCCTCGTGGCGGTGCTTCAGCGCCCGGCATAGTCGCGGATGACTTTGGCAGGATTCCCCCCGGCCACGACCCGCGACGGGATCGCCTTGACCACCACGCTTCCCGCGCCGATCACGGTTCCCTCGCCGATCGTGACTCCGGGCATGATCAGACAGTTCGCACCGATCCACACGTCATCGGCAATCGTGACAGGGCGCGCCTCGTCTTTGCTGTCGATCCGAGATTCGACGTTTGGGAATGAGATGTCGTGGCCACTGCTGTCGATGATGTGAGTGTTGGCGGCGATGAGGCACCGCGCCCCGATCCGAACGCTCTTGGCGGCATGGACGCACGTGCCGTGGATCCGGCTCCCTGCGCCAATCTCGATCTGTGCACCCGGCCGGTCAGCGAGGAGTTTCACGGGGGAGTGCATATTGACGTGGTACGCGTCGTTGTCGGAATTGAGAAGAACGCCGTCACCCAAGATCAGGGTTGCGTTTGGCACGACGTCGATGAGGGGCCGACCGCGCAGGCGAAGCTTGCCTTTGACTACCACGTTCGAACGCCGTGCCACGAGGGGGCCATAGACCCATCGGGCGAGGGCCGCCTTCGCGAGGCGATGGGGCAGAACTCGCATCGGGCGACTAGCGGTTGCCCTCGGGCCGCGAGTTCGGGAGCCAGGTTACCTTCCCGGGAAGGACTTCCTCCGGTTCGGCTTTGCGGGCGGGTAGTGGGCCGATCGTCATCACGAGAAGGAGCATGGCGTAGAAGGGCATCATCGGCATGCGGAAGCGGGAGAGCGTACCCACATTCGTCGTCGCAATGCCGACGCCTACGCCGACGATGAGGACGAACGTCGCCGCGAAGATCAACGCGGGTGACGACGTGAGCATTCGCCAGGACGCCCGCCAGGACCGAATCCAGAACACTCGAAAAAAGAGCACGGTCAGGGCAAGCGCTTCGAGGGCGTTCACCGCCATTTGGACGTTTCGGACCTCGAAGATAAACGGGCGAAAAAGCGAGTAGATCAAGCCGACCGGGGCAAATGCGAGCTGGCCCGTCAGTGATGTCGCGTTCGAGTCACCGATGCTGTACGACGATCCTCCGGTGACCTTTGCTCCCGCTCCCTGCTGAAGTGCAGCTTCTGCCCCGATGTTCTCGAAAGAGTAGTTGGGAAAGAGCTTCCCCAACACGATGAGTCCCCCGACGGCGAGCGCCACCGCGACCACGAGGTGAAGGGGTCGAATCTCGAGCCGATGACCGTTCGCTTCGCTAAGGGCATTTCTTGCGTAGAGAAACGCCCCTGCGGACATCACGAAGGCAAAAAGTAGATACGGCTTGATCAGCGCCACCATCCCGAATCCGATGAGCCCGATAAGGGCCCCTACGACGACGCGACGTTGGAGGATTCGATGGAGCGCCAACGCGAGAAAGCCGATCCCCGCCACGGCGAAGGACTCTTTGATGATCCCCCCCGACCAGAAGACAACCGTTGGCACGAGGAGGACTCCGAAGGCTAGCCTCGGCCGGTACCGTTCGGGAAAACTCTCCCGTCCCCAAATGTAGAGTGCGAGTTTTCCGAAGAACGAAATGGAGGCGATGACGAGGCAGGTGCCGTATAGCGAACCGCCGACCGCGAAATCGATGAGGGTCGTGACCCCGATCATCGTCCCCGTGGGGCTTCCCACTCCGAAAAGGTGTGCGGGAAGCACCGGCCGTCCATGAAAGATCAGAATGAACAGCTCCTTCACTGTGCCAGTGAAGTCGAGGTGGAGTGCCGGCTGGAGCGATTCCGCGACGTAGAAGTAGGCGAACATGTCGCCGCTCCCGTATGCCGCCCGGGTCACTGCGACCACCGCAAACGACGCCGCCATGTGAGCCACCAGCCCGGCCACCAGCCAAGGAAGCTCCCGAGGGCTGAAGCGCTGGATCGCCGAAACCAAGGCAAAGATAACCGCGGCGCACGAGGCCACGGCGAGGACTGGAAGCAGCTGGTCCATGCGACGACGAGAGGACCGTAAGTGGGGCTTCGGCCCCCACAGACGACCGTGCCTGCGATATCATGGTTGCGTAGGAATCGCATCCGATTCATGGTTCGCCGCCGCAAACCGATGAACATCGCCGGGATGGGCGACAACTGAACACCACTGTCAGAGCCGTCAGCGGTCAAGGCCGAACGGATTTGACCCGAGAAAAGAGCCAGTTTGAGCAGCAAACCCCATGACCCGGCCGCCGTGGCGGGAGCGCCTGGCGGACGCCAGCTCGACATGCGGGAAATCCTGCGTGCAGTCTGGGCCTACAAGTGGCTGGTCCTCGTGTTGTGTCTGGTGGTCGGGGCGGGCGCCACGGTATTTACCGTCCGCCAGCCAAAGATGTATCAGGCGACCTGTAGCCTGGAGTACGACCCGAACCCCCCCCGTCCGCTCGGCGACGCGGTGGACGATGTCGCAAGCCAAGGCAGCGAGTTCTGGGGCAACCGGGAGTTTTACGAGACGCAGAACCGAATCATCGCGTCTCGCTCGATCGCTGAACGAGTGGTCCGGCAACTCGAGCTTCATCACGACCCGGAGTTCGCCGGAGTCCCTGAAGAACGCCGCGCCGGCTGGCAGGGGCGCACCGTCGAAGCCGCCGCCCGCGACCTCCAGTCTCGCCTCGTCGTCGACACTGTCCGCGGCACTCGACTGGTCCTGATTCGAGTCACCGATGGAAATCCCGAGCGTGCCGCTGCACTCGCGAACGCGGTGGCCGATGTCTACGTCGAAAAGACGATGGAGGATCGGCTTAACTCCACGGTCACGGCCCTCGAGTGGCTGCACGAGCAGCTCGATAGCCTTCGGGGCCAGCTCCACGAAGCGGAGATCGCGCTCCACGACTTCAAGCGCGAACACAACGTCCTCTCTGTCTCGCTCGAGGACCGGCAGAACCTCGTGGCCACCGAGATGCAAGCGTTTAACGAGATGCTCACCAAGGCCCGGAGCCGACGGATCGAGCTTGGCGCCCGGCTTCGCCAGCTTCGGCGCGCGGAAGGGGAAAACCCCGAGGACTTCTTCGCGCCCAATCTCGAGAACTCAGCGATCGATACCTTGCGGGCGGCGGTCAACGAGAAGCTCGCATTGCGCGAGAGCCTCGGCGTCCGCTACGGCGAAAACCACGAGTCGATGCAGCAGAACGCTCGCGAAATTGCCGAGCTTCGACGGCAACTCCAGCAGGAGATCGATGGGCAGGTCCGGGGGGCGGAACGGGAAGTGGCCGCGGCGCGCGAGGTCGAAAACGGCTTGCGGTCGGCCCTCGAGACCGCAAACCAGGCGGGCCTCGAGCTCAACCTTCAAGAGATTCGCTACCGACGGCTCGATCGGAATCAAGAGAACAAAGCCAAGCTCTACCAGGTGGTGCTTGAGCGTACGACCGAAACCGACCTGACGCGGATGCTCCAAATCTCGCACGTTCGCATCGTCGACCGGGCACTGCAGCCACGAAGCCACATCAGCCCGAATGTGCCTCTCAATATCGCGGGTGGGGTGCTTCTGGGTCTCCTGCTCGGCCTTGGCCTTGCTCTCGCCCTCGCGTTTACGGATGCGCGGATCAAGTCGGTGGAGGCAGTGGAGGAGCTCGGCCTCACCATCGTGGGAATCCTGCCGCGAATCGCTTCTCCGGGGGCCGGTCGAAGCAAGGGTCGAAAAGCTCGTCAGCCGCAGAGCAATACGAACTTCGATACGGTCGTGCACACTCACCCCCGGTCGTCGATGGCTGAAGCGTGCCGCTCGCTCCGCACCAATCTCACGTTCCTCGCCGCAGAAAAGCCTCTCCGCACTCTGCTCGTCACGAGTCCATCGCCGGCGGAAGGAAAGACCACAGTGGCGATCAATCTCGCGATCGCGCTCGCACAAGGGGGAAAGCGAGTTCTGCTCGTCGACTCGGATCTTCGCCGACCACGGCTCCATAAGACGTTTCGGATTCGCACGGGCACCGGTCTCACGTCGATGCTGGTGGGTGGCGAGAACGCGTCCAAGGCGGTCGCTTCGACCGACATCCCTGGGCTGAGCGTTCTGCCGTGCGGGCCGATCCCGCCGAACCCCGCCGAACTCCTCCTCGGAAGCCGCTTTGGCGAGCTCCTCGAGGAGCTACAGAACAGCTACGACACGGTGATCTTCGACAGTCCGCCCCTCGGTCCAGTGACCGACGCCACAGTGATCGGACCGCAGGTCGACGGAGTCCTCGTGGTGCTTCGGGCCGGCCAGACCCATCGAAAGGCAGTCATGGTCGCGCTCCGCCAGCTTCGAGACGTCAGCGCGCGGATCGTGGGGGGCGTGCTCAATGGGATCGACACATCGGACGGCCGCTATGGCTACGCTGGGTACTACTACTATCAGCAGTACTACGGGACCGACGACAACGAGCCCGAAGAACCGCGCCTCGTCTCCTCGGCCTAGGACTCCCGGCCCGAAGTTCGTTCCGGGTTTCGCCAGCCTCGGGGCCGATCTCGCCAAGCCGGACCGCTTCGCTCTCCTCGAATGGGCTATGCCCGCCCTTCGGCGCCGGCTCACCGACCTTGACGCCGATTCCTCGCCAGAACCCGGAACGAACTTCGGGACGGGTGTACTAACGGCTGCGCTGGAGTTGATGGAGGAGCTGGTCGTATCGGTCGATGCCCGACTGAAGGTCGAAGTGGGCTCGGGTCCGCTCGCGCGCCTCCGCGAGCAGCGCTTCGGCGGAGGCGGAGTCGTCACTCTCTGCCACCGTCTTGGCGGCTTCAGCGAGCGCACCGTCGTCGACGCGATCAAGAACGATCCCTGACCCGGCGCGGCGAACCCAGTCGGTCACTTCGTCGTTGCAGCCGTGGTGAATCGGACGAACGCCGGCCGCGAAGAACTCGGCAAGCTTGGTAGGAACGGAAGCCCGCTTTGCGGGCGTAGAGTTTAGGAGCATGATTCCCCAGTCCACTTCCCGCAGCCACGCTGGCATCTGTTCGTGCGGGACCTTCCGGATCGCTGTCCGTGTGGAATCGATGCCCTCCGCTTCCACGAGCGCAGCAAATTCCGTTTGCTGCCCGGTTAGGATGAGGAGACGGGCATCGGTTCGCTGCTCGAGGATCTTTCGCGCGAGGACGAGCGACCGCTCGGTTTTGTAGGAAGGGTTCGTCGATCCCACGAGGCCGACGAGCGGGCCGGTGGAGCGATCGAGCGGGGAGGGGAGGGCAATGCTGCCATCCGCAGACGCAAAGTCGGCGTAGTCAGCACACGTAGGAATCGCAATCGCGGGCCCCCGATAGCGGCCGAACTTCCCTGATCGTACATCCTCGGCCTGAAGTTCGGTCAGTCCCACAAAGCCGAGAGACCGACGGTATAGCTGACGCTCAACGCTGCGGGCACTCCGAAGCACGCGAGGATCACGAAACCAGCGACCACCATCGACTCGTTCGTCCACCCAATAACTTCGGGCATCGAAAAGGTACGGCACCCGCGTGAGACCTCGGGCGGTCAACGCCGCCGCCCCGCCGTGGTAGGAGCGGGCGTGCACCAGCCAGGACCGAGCGGAGCGACAGGCAGAAACCACCGCGTGGGTGAACCGGAACAGGTTGGCGGCTGCATCCCGCGCGCTTCCCGAGGCGTAGCGGATGCGATGCCAGGGGACTCCGAGACGTTGGAGCTTTCCTTCCAGACGCGCCACTCGGGGTTTGTCGTCGAGGTCGGAGGCGCGCTCCGCGGAAACCAGCACGTACGGCCAGCCCCGATCGACCAATCCCTCGATGAGTCGAAACACCTGCGAATACCCGAGCGGCTGCAGGACGCCATCGACGGTGGCGTAGACGATCGGCGGTGGGTTCACGGCCGATTCTGCGTCGGAGAGACCAGCGAGTCGAGGGCTTGTTGGTACCGCGGATTATGAGGGTCGAGGGCTCGAAGGCGCGTGTAAGCGCTCGCCGCCTGGGCGGTATCTCCAAGGTCGTCGGCAAGGCGCGCCACCGCCTCGAGGTACGCGGGTTTCGGGTCCAGATCGAAGGCGTCTTCGTATGCAGCGACCGCCGCACCGAGGTTGCCGGAGTTCCGTTCGAGCCGCCCCCGAAAAGCGTGCACCTCTGCTAGGGCCCGTGGCTGACCTGCCACCGTGGCCCGAAGCGCGGCGATCGCGTTCCGCATCTCTTCCACCTCGCCGGCTCGGCTCCGAAGCTGCGCCCGCTCTCGAATCAGCCGCCCCGGATCGGCCACCGCAGACTCACCCTCCTCCAGCGCCTGAATCGCCTCGCCGGGTGCCCCGCTTGCCGCGAGCGCTCGGCCCCAGAGCAGGTACGCACGGACCGACTGCGGTTCGTCCCTCACGACTTCCGCGGCGATTTCCGCGGCTCTGGAGGGATTCGAGTCGAGGAGTCGGTGTACATGACGTAGGCGAACCCCCACATGGTCCGGCGCGCGACCGATGAGGCGTTCATCGACCGCCGAAACAAGCCGCGGAGGAAGGTCGCGGCACTGTGCGAGGTGTTCCAAAAAGGTGGTTCCGTTCGCCGACGAAGGCACCATCGACGAAAGATCCGCGGCCTCACCGCGATGGACAAGAATCCGGCAGGCGGTGCGGACCGGAGCGCCTGGGTCACGGTCGGCAGCTTCGCGAACTTCGAGAAGGGCCTGCCCAACCCTGCCTTCCGAGAGCAGCCATTCCGCCGCTAGCACATGGGGCGACGCCCAACCCGGTGCGCTCACCATTGCGCGGTTGAGGTACCGAAGGGTCGCCGGATCTCTGTGCTTGAGCGCATGCCCGGCGGCGATTAGGGGGAATGTCGGCTCCGCGGGATGGTGCTCTACCGCCCGAGCAAGAACCGCGGTCCGCTCTTCTGCGCTGTCGTCGCCGCTCGCTTCGAGGGAACGCTCGAGCTCTCGGACCGAGTACTCCGGCACCCGCCAGGCAAAGAGCAGCACTACCCCCGTGGCCCCCGCGAGCACCAGCCCGCCCGCGCGGCGGACCGAAACCACACTCTCCGGCCGGTCGGGCGCTTGTTCCTCGTCCGGCCCTTCGTTTCGTCCCACGCCTTTGCTGGACCGACGTCGGCGTCTGCGCCTCTCGAACTCGGCCTCGTCGAACGGCGCCACGCAGGTGGCAAGGAGTGCTCCGATGGGTAGCGCCAACCCGAGGAGCTCGAGGCTGAAGTCGACAACATTCTGACACACGATGGCAATGAGCGCGGCGAGCGCACCCGCGGTCGCCAAGTTTGGGAGCCTGAAGAAACGCTGGAGCACTGGAACGAAGAACACGCCGAGCAAGATGAGGCCGGGAACGAGCCCCCATTCGGCGACCCACTGGATCGCGATGTTCTCCGGGTACTCGAAGCGCGTATCGCTGCCGTAGAGCTCGGCGAAGGCTGCCGAGAACCCTCCGCGCCCGACGCCAGTGATCGGATAGAGCGCCACCACCGAGAGCGCTTCGCCAGCGAGGGCGAACTTCTCGGTGCCTTCCCCACCAAGACGGCGAAGCAGCACATCGGCCCCGAGGTACACCGAGGTGCCGGCGACCGCGAGGACGGCGAAAAGAAGTGCGATTGCCGCCTCTCGTCGTCGGGGTTCGACAGGCTGACGAAAGCGGTGAATGCCGAATACGAGAAACACCCCGATTAGCAGTGCACCCACGGCGAGCACAAGAAGGGCGCCCCGGCTCAGGCTAAAGATCGCGACGCACGCGAGAACCCCCGCCAAGAACCACCAGACGTACCGTCGCGGTCGCTCCGACCGGTCGAGGCCAAGGCTCACCAGAAGAATCGACCCGAACGCCGAAAAGCCCCCAAGGTGGTTGTCGTTCATTAGCGGCCCAAGCAGCCGAGGGTTGGCGTACCGAGGCTCGTAGGTCCCATACACCGCATCGAGGTCGAGGGCCACGTGCCCGAGGGCCACAAGGCCGGCTCCGAGCGCGGAACACGCGACCGCAATTCGAAGGGGTTTCCGGTAGCCCGCAGCGCTCGCGACCCACGCCGCGATGATCACCGAACCGAGCGCTCCCCACTTTACTGCCTCGGCCATCGTGGCCCCGGGAGCGACGCTGATCGTTCCCACCTCCGGCACGCGATCGAAGAGATAAGCCGCGTCCCGCTGAATCGCGGCAGAGCGTTCGGAGAGGGCCTCGAGAAGTCCAAACGGGATCGGCACGAGCTGAAGCCCGGTCCATAGAAGGGCGAAGAGGAGCCCGATGCCGAGCGCGGAGCGCTGGTGAAGCGAAGCGTGACGGCGAAACGTCCCAAAGACGCCGATGGAGACCACCACGGCGACCGGGGCAAGGATTGCGATCGTCCAGGGAAAGACTCCGCCAAAGAGGAGCGGCGCCACCCCGAGCACGCCCAAAAACGGGTACACGCTGACCCGTTCGAGCCGTCGCTGCTGTCTGTGCTTTTCTAGACTCCTCCGGCGCCGGCGTCGGCGACCGCGTCGGTCGTCAGGCAGGTCGCTCATGGGGCAGTGGGAGAGGAGGCGTCGCTCGGACCGGGGCTTCGTCTTTCGGCGTCGACGGGGCCGGACGCGCTTCCTCAAGAGTGAGGTTGGACTCGGGAGTCACTGCGGCGAGGAGCTTACGAAGCCGATGGTGGTCACCGCGCTGCACCTGCTCCCGAAGGTCGTCCAGCACCTTCGCCAGATCCTCGGGTGACGGCTTGGCCATCTCACCGATGTAGATTTTCGGATGGCGGGTCTTCGCGATCGACTCGTCTGCAGTCTCGAGCTCCTCAAAGAGCTTTTCGCCGGGACGAACGCCGCTGAACTGGACCTCCACTTCATCGCCCGCCCCCGAAAGGCGGATCATGTCTCGGGCCAGATCGACGATGCGCACCGGCTCGCCCATATCGAGAATGAACAGCTCGCCCCCGTCCCCGATGGCTCCTGCCTGGAGCACAAGCTGGGTCGCTTCCGGAATGGTCATGAAGTAACGGACCATGTCGGGATGGGTCACGGTGACGGGCCCTCCGTTCCGAATCTGCTCGCGAAAGATCGGAATCACTGAGCCCGCCGACCCGAGGACGTTTCCAAAGCGAACCGCCACATAACGGGTGTCGTAGAGAGAGTTCTTGCTCTGGACGACAAGCTCGGCCATTCGTTTGGTCGCCCCCATCACCGAGGTCGGCCGCACCGCCTTGTCGGTGGAGATGAGGACGAACGTCTTCACGGAGAATCGTCCGGCCACGTGCGCAAGGAGGTCGGTACCGAAGATGTTGTTCTTCACCGCTTCGCCGACGTTCGCTTCCATGAGCGGCACGTGTTTGTGGGCGGCGGCATGCACCACGATGGCTGGGTAGTGCTCACCGAATACCTCATCCAGGCGCGGTCCGTCGGTCACGTCTGCGAGCACCGAGACGATCTTGGTGTCGCTGTCGTGGCGCTGGGAGAGCGAGCGAAGCTCCCGATCGATGGTGAAGAGCGCAAACTCGGAGCGTTCGGCAAGGACGAGCTTCTTCGGCCCAAATCGGAGTATCTGACGGCACAGCTCCGAACCGATCGACCCCCCTGCGCCGCTCACTAGCACCGTTTCGCCACCAATAAACCGTCCCAGACCGTCTTGGTCGAGCTCGACCGGATCCCGCCCCAGGAGGTCTTCGATCTGGACATCGCGCATCCGCGACACCTCGACGCTACCCTCCAGGACTTCATAGAAGCCGGGAATGATGCGCGTCCGCACCGGAATCGACTCGCAGACTCGAACGATGCGCCGGAGGTCTTTGCCGGGGGCTCGAGCGATGGTGAGGACCACCTGGTCGATGCGAAGCTTCGCTACAAGACTCGGGAGGTCGGCCGTTGGCCCGAGCACCGGGACCCCGTGAATCACCGAACCGTGTTTTTCGAGATCGTCGTCGACAAAGCCGAGGATTTGAAGCTCGCTCGCCCGGCCTCGTAGCTCCTTGACCGCGAGAACCCCCGCCCGGCCTGCGCCCACAAGAAGCGTCCGCTGGTGGCGTTCGGGCCGGTGATCGTCGCGCTCGAACTTCTCGAAGACCGCCCGTCGCAGCACGCGAACGCCGAGGATGCCACTCACCGCGAGCACCGTGTCGATCACCGCGACCGAGAGCGGCACCGCGAACTCGGTGCCAGGAGCCAAAAAGCGCACCATCAGCACCGGCACGAGCGCGACCATGCCCGCACGCCCGAACACGAAGAGCTCGCGCATTCCAACGTAGCGCCAGATAAAGGAGTAGACCCCGAAGAGAATCAGAATCGCGAACTGGAGTGACACCAACGCCGGAAGCTGCACCGCCATCCGAGCTTGGTTGATGGCGGGAATCTCGAAGTCGAATCGGAGGAGGTAGGCGAGAATAAACGCCAGGGACAGGACGCTAACGTCCACCAGGATTTGAGCGATCCGTGCCGGGGACAGACGCCAGGGGGACCCGGCTTGGGACGATGCGCCAGTCATATTGAACATCTAGGCGGAGATAGAGTTGCCGCCGGACCGCCGAGTGTTCACCCCGAGTCCCTGCAGCTCCCGTTTCCCCGACGCTTTTCTCCCCACCGTCATCCGTTCAGATAGAATTCCGCAGCCGCCGCAAGGCCGCGGTGCAGCTCGAACTCCGGAGCATACCGCAAGTGCTCGCGGGCATCGCTGATGTCCGCATGCGAATGACGAACGTCGCCCGGACGCGGCTCCTTGTAGGTCGGTTCCAGATCCTCGCGCGCGCAAAGTTTGCGCACCTCCTGGTCCAACACGTTGACCGTCGTTCGACCCCCCGCCCCGACGTTATACGCGCGCCCCGTCGATGTGGCGTCGGCCTGACCGGCGCGAAGATTGGCCTGCACCGCGTCGAGCACGAAGGTGAAGTCCCGGCTCTGTTCGCCGTCGCCGAAAATCGTGGGCGGGCGCTCTTGCCGATATGCATCAAAGAAGCGAGGAATCACGGCGGCGTAGGGCCCGTTAGGATCTTGGCGGGGGCCGTACACGTTGAAATAGCGGAGCCCCACCGGCTCGAGCTGAAAACACCGCGCATAGTTCGTGGCGAGCTCTTCGTTCATGTGTTTGCTGAGGGCGTAGGGGCTGAGCGGAGTGCCCTCAGAGCCTTCTTTTTTCGGAAGGAGTTCGCTGTCTCCGTAGACGCTCGACGACGATGCGTAGACCACCCGGGCGACTTCCTGGTCTCGTGCCGCAGTGAACATATTTGCGGTTCCCCCGACGTTCACGGCGTAGGTGTCGGAAGGAGTCGCCAATGATCGCGGCACGGAGCCCAGGGCCGCCTGGTGAAAGATCACGTCGCGGCCTTCCGCCGCGTCTTGGCAGGTCGAGAGGTCCCGGATGTCCCCTTCGAGGAGGACTGCGCCGGCGTGCAGGTTCCGTCGATGTCCGGTGGCGAAATTGTCGAGGACCGCGACCTCCGCGGCGTCTGCCTGCAGGAGAGCCTCGACGAGGTGGGAGCCGATAAACCCCGCTCCCCCGGTGACGAGAACCCTTTTTCCTCGATAAAAGTCCATCCGCTTCCTGCGTCGAATCGCCGTAGAATGGGCGTCGTTACCAAGAAGTCAAACCCGCAGCGTGGTAGAGTCACCGCATTGTGACCCAGTCGCGGACAACCGGGGCACTGATCGTGGGGCTTTGCTTGGGATGGTGGCTTCCCGGCTGCGTCATTGATCGGAGCGGTGCCACATTCAGCGAATGCAGCGGAGACCTGGATTGCCAGGGAGGAACCTGCGTCGACGGCAATTGCGTGCCCGACGACGCCGCGGCTGACCGTACCCTGATCGATGCCCCGGATGCGGACGCCGCGACGGACACGGATGCCACCGGCGACGCCGATACGGGCGACGGGGATGCGACGATTCCCGTGCATTGCTCCGATGGAATTCTGAGCCCCGGCGAGACCGACGTCGACTGTGGCGACGAGTGCCCCGCCTGCCTCGGCTGCCGAGTTTGCGTCAATCCCACGGACTGCGCGAGTGGTGATTGCACGGAAGGGGTATGCAATCCCGCCCTCGAGAACGTGACGTTGCCAGGTGTCGGCCCGGTCACTGCCTACCAAGAGAACGGTCGGGTCCTCCTCGCGCACTACGGGCCGGGCACCTGGCATGATGCGTGGAACCCCGGAGTGGCTCAGATCACCGACCTCGCGGGAGGAAGTGCGCCAGCGGCGGAGTGGGCCCCCACGCCGTGCGTTGGCTCGGGTCACCTTGCCTTCCGGGACGTCGCTCCGGGCGGCCGCGCGGTCACGATGGAGTGCGGGGTCGCCCCCGGCACCGTTGCGCACTCCGCGTCCAGCGCGGTTCTCTTCGACGATTTCACCGACGGCGTGAAGGGAGTTCTGAACGCCGAGGGTACCCCGGGGTGGGGGGCGGTTCATGCGATGGGTAGTGGTCGACGGGTCACCGGCGCCTGCGGGGTCACTCCAGACAGCGGAGCATTCGGAGGTATCGGTTACTGCAGCGGCCGGTCTCGAAACTTCTCCACCCATGAAGTCTCGTATGCGGTCCGCACCGGGTCCGGGCCCGTCGTGGGGTGCAGGGGGGCGAACGCCGGAAACGGCTGCGGACTCTTCGAGTGTGGACTTCACGTCTGGATCTGGCTCGAACCCTAAAAGCGAAATCTGACCTCGTAGACTTCAGCTACGGCGAGGCTCGGCTGAACCCGCGGCGAGCCGGGTCAGGCCTTCGCTCAGCGGGGTGCGACCCATCGCCGGTGCCTGGGCGAGGTCTGGACATCGGCGCTCCGGGTCGCCCTCGAGTCGAAGCGGGGTTTCCTGCGGTTTGCCGCCAAGAAGTGTCTTGGTCAGCCCGGCCAGCTCTCGAATGGTGACCTCCTCATCGCTCCCGAGATTGACCGCGGGCGGCGGCGCCGCGTCGTTCATCAGCGAAAAGAGTCCCTCGACGAGGTCGTCGATGTAGCAGAACGAGCGGGTCTGACTTCCGTCGCCGTGAATGGTCAGCGGTTCGCCGGCGCGCGCCTGTCGGAGGAATGTAGGAATCACCCGACCGTCATCGGGGCGCATGCGTGGTCCGTACGCGTTGAAGATGCGCGCCACCCGAACATCGAGCCCCCGACTGCGACGGTAGTCTGCGCAGAGCGTCTCCGCGATACGCTTGCCTTCGGCATAACACGCGCGGCTACCCTGCGGGTCCACGTTGCCGTTGTAGCTCTCGCGCTGCGGGTGCTCGAGAGGGTTGCCGTAGACTTCGCTGCTTGAGGCGAAGAGCACCCGTGCTCCGTGGCCAAACGATGCCTCGAGTACATTCCGAGTGCCTTCGAAGTTGATTCGGGCAGTTCGGATCGGGTCCTTCTGGTAGTCCACCGGTGAGGCGGGGCAGGCGAAGTGGTAGACAAAGTCCGCCGCCACGTCGAAGGGCTGAAGGACGTCATGCACCAAGAGTTCAAACCCGGGATGACCGGAAAGGTGCGCGAGATTTTCGCGCCGACCAGTGCTCAGGTCATCGATGGCGATGACCCGATGACCCTCCCGGATGTGCCGGTCAATCATGTGGGAGCCGATGAACCCCGCACCTCCGGCGACCAACACTCGGATCTGCTCGTCACCCATAGGCCGCGGAACGTAGCCCGAAAGGAAGAGGAAGGCATCCCTCGCACCTCGAGGGATACCGCTGCAAATAGGAGGGATGCTGTTTTCAAGCTGCCTCAAGTATTGGGCGCTGAGCTCGACTCGCCGTAGGATGGCCGCATGAAGGCGATGGTGTTTGCCGCCGGGCTTGGGACTCGGCTTCGGCCGCTCACCGAATGGCTGCCCAAGCCG
>JBCCZL010000196.1:0-14985 GCA_039187775.1 Myxococcota bacterium | reverse complement strand
TTGAATCGACGCCATCTTGAATCGACGCCATCTTGAATCGACGCCATCTTGAATCGACGCCATCTTGAATCGACGCCATCTTGAATCGACGCCATCTTGAATCGACGCCATCTTGAATCGACGCCATCTTTAGTTCAGGGCGGCGGCCCGGGATGGAGGACGTTCAGCCCTGCATGGCGCGATGCGGGGGATCGCAGTTCTGGTCGGTCGGAGGCGACATGCGATCCGCCAGATCGCAACCTCGAGTCCAGCGTCGCGAAAGCTCTCCGGCATCGAACTTGCGGTTCGCTGCGCCATGGTAGAACTCCTTCGGACGTCGAGTCCGTACGTTCGTTTTCTTTGCCTTGGGGTGATGTTGGGGGGATCGGGGCTGTTGGGGTGCGACGGGTTGGTCGAGGAAGGGGCGATCCCCGCCCCGGGCCCGGGGTTTGATCCGGATGAGCCCGTGGTTCGCTCGGCGCTCGATGCGCGGCGTCTGACCCAGTCCGAGTACGCAAACACGATTCAAGAGGTGTTCGGCGTGGACGTTCAGGGCATGACGCTGCCGCCCGACGGCGTGCGTCGCGGCTACCTCGACAATCGCACCGCGCCCATGACCTCCCTCGCCGTCGACCAGTACGGCACGGTCGCCGCGCACGTTGCCGAAACCATGAATCTCGCGTCGCTAGCTCCCTGTGCCGCGGGGACGGTGGACGAGGCTTGCGCCGTGTCGTTTATCGAAGCGGTCGGGCCCCGTGCGTTCCGACGGCCGGTGGGCGATGGTGAGCGGGCGGCGCTCCTCGAGCTCTATCGAAGCGTGGCTCCCAACGGCACCGAGGCCGCGCTCCGATTGGTGGTGGAAGCGATGCTGCAGTCTCCGCGGTTTCTCCTGCATCTGGATCCCGCGGACCCGGGCGACCCCGGTCAGATCGATCCGTACGCACTGGTTTCGCGGCTGTCATATTTGCTCTTTGAGTCGCCGCCGGATGAGCCTTTGCTCGCGCTTGCGGCCAGCGGGGCGCTCCGGGATCCGGCGGAACTCGCGGCGCTTACCGATCGGATGCTCGCCGACCCTCGGGCGGAGGCCGGCGTTACCCGGTTCTTTCGCCAGTGGCTCGAACTGAGCTCGGCCCAAGAACTCGCCAAAGACCCAGAGCGCTACCCGACCTACGACGTCGAGGTCGCGAACGCAATGCTCGAGGAGACGGACCGCTACGTCGATTTTGTTGTCCGGGAAGGCGATGGTCAGCTCGATACTCTTCTCACCGGAACGTTCTCATTCGTTCCCGCGTCGCTCCGACCGGTCTACGGCCTTGCGGACGGAAATGCGGACGCGCCGGTGGCGCTCGATCCGAACGAGCGGGCCGGTCTACTGACGCATCCCAGCGTGCTTGCGAGTCATGCTCGGTTTAGCAACAGCTCGCCGGTGCTTCGCGGAGTATTTCTGTTCCGCCGGGTGCTCTGTGGACAGCTTGGCGACCCTCCAGCGGGCATCGACACGTCGCTCGAACCGAGCGACCCGCTGGCGCCCCAAACGACCGCGGAGCGACTCGCCGTCCACCGTGAAGACCCACAGTGTGCGGTCTGCCATGACTCCATCGATCCGCTCGGACTTGCGTTCGAGAACTACGGAGCGCTTGGAGAGTGGCGCGACGACGACAACGGACTTCCGATTCCCGAGCCGTTGCCGCTCCAGGGTACCGACGTCGATGGCCCGGTGGTGTCGGCCACGGAGCTTGCGAACCGGCTCTCCGAGAGTCGGATGGTTCAGGACTGCGCGGTCGACCAGTGGCTCCAGTACACCGCACTGGAGTTCGACGATGCGGCCCGAGATGCACTCAAGGAGCGGTTTCAAAGCTCGGACCACAACATTCGTGACCTGATTGTCGCCACGGTGGTTTCTCCTTCCTTTCGCGCGCGAGGAGAGGACCAATGAGTCGAAGTCAGCGCCGTGAGTTTCTGAAAGCCGCATCCGCCGTTGGACTCCTTCCGTTTTTGCCCTCGCGCTTTGCCAGCGCGCAGGGGAACCCTCCGCGAAATCTACTGCTCGTGTTTCATCCCAACGGGCTCGAGCGGGGCTGGGAGCCCTCGACTCCTGGCGCGCTCGAGCTCAGCGATGTGCTGATGCCGTTTTCGGGGCTCGAAGAGAAAATGGTGGTGTTTGGCGGGATCAAATCGGGCATTCGAAACGAGCCGCTCGCCCATCCCGAAGGCATGACTTCGCTCTTTACCGGGACTCCCGGCAACGGAGACGAAACCGTCGCGACCGGATCATCGCTCGACCAACGCGTCGCAGAGCGCTGGGCGGCGGGGTCGCCGTTTTCTTCGATCGAACTTGGCGTTCAGAGCCTCGATCGGCCCGTTTCGAACACGAACATCTTGAGCTACGACCGCTTGGCGCAACCCCGTCCTCCGGAAGATGACCCGACCGCCGCCTTCAATCGAATCTTCGGTTCCGGTGACGACGCCGCCCAAAGGGCCGAGCTCCGTGCGCGACGCGAGAGTGTCCTCGACTTTGCGGGCCAGAGTGTCGCGCGGGTTCGCGACTTGTACGGCGCGGAAGCAGACCAACAGCTCGAAGCGCATCTCACCGCGATCCGCTCGGTGGAGCAGCGTCTGGGAAGCCTCGAGGGCCTCGCGGCCTGTGGACGAGAGGGCCGGGAGAATGTGGACCTCGCCCGACTGCTTTATGACACTTCGATCTTTACCGATCTGGTGGATCTGCAGAGCGACCTTGCCGTTCGGGCGCTGGCGTGCGGGGCCAGTCGGGTGTTGTCGCTCCAGCTCTCGAACAGCAGCTCCAACACGCGAATCTCGGGGGTCAACGACTCGATTGGACTGCACCAAGTGATGCATGAACGGACCCCTGCCGAGAAGCGGGCGATCAACGCCTACTTCGTTCAGAAAGTGGCCGACCTTGTGACCCGACTCGAAGAAACGCCGGGCCAGGGAGAGGGGACCCTTCTCGACGAAACCCTCGTGATCTGGGGAACGGAAATGTCGATCGGCAACCACGGCAATCACCCGGTTCCGTTCTTCTTTTTCGGTGCGAGCGAGACCCTGAAGGGCGGGCAGTACCTTGCGTATGGCGACGAGGGCCGGCCGCGCCACACCCGACTTCTCGAGACCGCGGCCCCACTGCTCGGTCTCGAATCGCTGGGTCGCTTTGGCAACTGGAGCGATGAAGAGAGTACCGGCGTCATCGAGGAAGTTCTTCGATGAGGGCGGCTCTTCCCTGGGTGCTCGCCTTCGTTTGTGGGGCGTGCGGAGACGATAGCCCGCCCCCCTCTTCCAACGTGATGCCGGAAGCGGGCATGCCGACCGATGGAGGCTTCGCTCTTCCGCTTCCGGAAGCCGGAGGAGATGGGAACTGCTCTGCCGGAGAGCGGCGCGCCTGTGAGTGCAGCTCGGGCCTTTCGGGCGAAGAAGTGTGCATCGGTGGCGAAGAGTGGTCCGAGTGCGGCTGCACGAGCGGGGCGGAGTCGGTCTTCGTTCCGCCACCTCCTCCGGTCATCAACACGTGCGGCTTCGGCGCCAACCAGGTCACCTGCCGCCCCTACCCGGAGCCCGATACGCCGTACTCCGCGAGCCACTGCTGCATCGAAGGGGAATGCGGAAGCGGCAATCCGCTGATCATGGGTGGGGTGTGCCTGCCTCGCCCGCAGCCCGCGCCGATACGCTCGAGCGCATGTCCCGATGAATCCATCGCGTTCGTGGACATGACCGGATGCTGCATGCCGAGCGGGATGTGCGGTCTCGCGCTCGATGAGACGCTCCCGAACTGGGATGTCGGGTGCATTGAGCGCAGTCAGATGCACGAGGTGCTCGATCAGGGCATCCAGCGCAAGTTCATCGCGCAGGTGATCTTCGGGTTTGATCCCACGGTGCCCGAGTGGGAGTCGATGCCGTGCACGTTCGGTCAGTAGCTTTTGGAGGTTTCTAATGTTTGACACGATGCCATTTAGTAGGGACGACGCCACCTCGTTGCCGGGACGTCCCGCGGTCGGGAGGCGTCGGCGCCTCTCTGTCCGATTCATTTCTGTCCGATTCATTGTCTCGGCGCTTGCTCTTTCGTTTTGCCTTGGCGCGGATGACACAGGCTGCCGCTCCGAATCTTCTTCCGACGTGAACCAGGACCGGATCTACACGAGCTACTGGCTCCTCTACGACGCGGAGAGCGATGTCACGTTTGCTCGGGCCCAGTTCCGACTCGGGACGGCCACCGGCACGACGTTGATTCTGGAAAACCCTGCGCGGGTCGAGTTCGAGGGAACCGCGATGGGCTTCAATGAAGTGGTGGACTGGCACGAGGCCCAGTTCGCGGGCCAGGTCGCTGCGGGCGAGTTCCGCTACACCGACACCGAGGGAAACACTTTTGTTAACTCGGTAACGCTGTCTCCTACGGCAGAGGCGCCAGCGGACCTGCCGGCGACCGTTTCGGTGGCGTCGGCGTTCGACCTTCGCTGGGACGGAGCGCCGGTTGGCGCCGACGAAACGATGGTCGCAGTACTCGCGCGGGCCGACAACCGCTTCGACTTTGCGCGCTTCGAGCAGCGCTCTCAGGGAGCCGAATCGATCGTGCTTGGCGCGGACGGCCTCGGCGGGGTCGGAGTGGGCGCGGCGGTCCTCACCTACCGGCGCCACCATGACCTGACGGTGGGTGAGACACCGATGGCGGGAGGGCACGGACTCGCGACGTATCAAAGCCGCGAATCGACGATCACTCTGCAATAGTTCGTCGAAGTCGGACACCGGTGATGGGCTGGCGCCCTCGCACGCGTCGATCCACGCCTCGGCCGCTGCAATTGACCGCTCTTCAGGGTCCTGCTACGCCAGCCGCGTCTGGCGAGGATTCGCCGGGCGGAGGAACGATCGATGCGAAACTTGCGCGCCCGGCATTCCGCGCCGCCTTCGAGGTCACGAAGTCCGATCACCAAAGGCCAAGCGTTGCCTTTCGCGCCCTCGCTTCGCGCGCAGTCACTCGCCGCCACTTCGCTACTCGTGGCCCTCGGAGCGGTGAGCGCGTGCGACTGCAGTAGTGAAGAAGATTCGAGCGGTGACCCGATCGCCAACGATGAGACCGCATCGCACGGCTATGGCGATCTCCTGACCCACCTCGACCTGCTCGCGACGCCACACCTCGCGGACATCGATCATCACGGGACCTACATCGACTTCGGAACGCCCTCGCGAATGAAGTACACGGTAGGCCACTGGCGCACGGGGTGGACCTCGGACGAGGCCGAGGGCGAACGGACCTTCAGCCATGTCGGCGCGACCGGCCGGCTCTTCTTCGAGCTCGATGAGGCAGGTCCGATCACCCTCCGGTTTCGCATGAAGCCAGTCGGAAGCCGCAACCTAACGCTCTTCCTCAACAACCACCAGCAGGAGCTTGTCCGGATGGAGGGGGATGGGTTTGCCAACTACGACGTGAGCATTCCGTCGGATCACGTGCGGGCTGGCGAGAACTACATGCTGATGCGCTTTGGCGGCACCGAGCGGGTCGGGGGACACGACGTATCGGCCGCGGTCGAGTCGATTCGCATCGTGCCTGGGGATACCGTCACCGACGACGGCTTCGACGAGCCCGTGTTCTCGTCGCTCCTCGCTGACGCGACGGTCGGTGGGGCGACGCGGCCAAGCATCCTGAGCCCCCGGCCCGGAACCCTGAGCTTCTACGTGCAGGTGCCGCGGGGCGGCGCAAGGCTCGGTTTTGGAGTCGGCCTCCCGGATGGGGGGAGCACTCCCGTTGCGGTGCGCGCAACACCGGAAGGTGGCTCCGCGACCGAGCTCTTTGCGGGCACCGCCGCGGAGACTTGGACGACCGAGACGGTGGACCTCACGTCCCATGAAGGAACGATCGTGCGTCTCGACTTCGTGGGCAACGATTCGGGGACCGGGCGGGTCGCCTGGTCCCGGCCCCAGATCCTGCTCGACCGCCCGACCGCCGCGGACAACGAGCCCGCCAAGAATGTCGTGGTGCTGCTCATCGACACGCTCCGGGCGGAGAAGCTTCGGCCGTGGAATCCGAACAGTCGGGTCGAGACGCCGGTCCTCGATCGGCTGGCCGCCGCGGGGACGGTGTTCGAACATGCCCAGTCGCCAGAGAACTGGACCAAGCCGTCCTGCGCGTCGGTACTCACCGGCCTCTATCCGGACACCCACCAGGCGAAGACGAGTGAAGCGCGCCTGTCCGACAGTGCGGTCTTGCTGAGCGAACATCTGCAGTCCCAGGGTTTCCGAACGGGGAGCTTCATCGCCAACGGCTACGTGTCGGACCGCTTCGGCTTCGACCAGGGCTGGAATCACTACACGAACTTCATCCGCGAAGAAAAGAACACCGACGCGGAAAACGTGTTTCGCGAGGCGGCGGAGTGGATCGAAGCGAATAAGGACGAGCGCTTCTTCGCGTACATCCAGACCATCGACCCGCATGTGCCCTACGATCCCCCAGAGAATTTTCTCCGGATGTATGATCGGCGGGACTATCAGGGGCAGGTGCAGCCCCGCGCCACCCCCGACCTCCTCGAGCAGGCCAAGCGCAATCCGCCGGGTGTCACCTTCGACGGAAGCGATCGCCGGAGACTGAGGGCGCTCCACGATGGGGAGATCAGCTATCATGACCAAGAGCTCGGTCGCTTCGTCGAGCGCCTCGAAGCGCTGGGGGTCTGGGATTCGACGCTCCTCGTCGTGACCTCGGACCATGGGGAAGAGTTCAACGAGCACGGTTCATGGGGCCACGGCCACTCGGTTTATCAGGAGCTGCTCCACGTGCCGCTGATGTTTCATCGGCCGGGCCTCGTCCCCGAGGGCCTTCGCGTGTCGGAGACGGTGAGCACGCTCGACATTCCCGGCACCGTGCTAACCGCGGTTCGTGGGACGGCGCTGCCGGCCGACGAGGGGCGAAACCTCACCGGCTTCATGCACGGCACGACTCCGCCCGGACCGTCGGTGGCGTTCAGCGATTTTCTCGACGACCGGCGAGTGATTCGGGCCGGTCGCTGGAAGCTGGTCCTCCGCGGCATCAACGCGACATTGTTCGATCTCGAGGCCGATCCTGGGGAGCAGCGGGAGCTCGACCGCACCGATCATCCGATCGCGATGCGATTTCTCAGGATTCACCTCGGCCAGTTCCTCGGCGCGTCGGACCGCAGTCGCTGGATGGACTACGACCAGGGTGCCGGCACGAATCTTCAGCGGCAGGAAGCCGAGATGGACGACACGATTCGAGACCAGCTGCGCGCCCTCGGCTACGCGAACTGACCCGCGTCGCCTCTTTTCCCCTATCTTGTTCCCACGCTGGTCTTCCGCCGGTTGCTCGTCCCCACGTTGCCTCTCCTTCCCCACGTTGCCTCTCCTTCCCCACACCGCCGATCGCTACCTCCGGATGCCTCAACTCGAGGTCCAGAACCAGGAGCTCTGGCTCAGCGCAATCGAGTGGACGGTAGAGGGGGAGGCGGTGCTGCGCATTCCACTCGACGCGGCGGCTGCGCCGCTCGTGGACCGCGCCGAGCGGTCGTCTCTCAGGCCGGCGATTCTCGGGCTCGAGGACGGAAAGCCCACGGAGGACCCGGACTTCGACGCGAGGGCCGTGGACGGCCGGGCGACCTGCACGATCGTTCGCCGCGGTGGAGGGTCCGAGGTGATCTGCACTCTTTCAGGGCGAGATGTCCGGGTGTGGCGAGCCGAGGCCACCGCGGCCGCGCCGGCGGTGGTGGCGGTCGAGGAAGGCGCGTGGGTCGCTTTTCATCACAACCTTCGCGAAGACGACGGTCGCCCTGACCTTGCGAAGTGGATCGCGCTCCGGTTCGTGCGAAACGACGGTGAGGTGTTCGAACCGGCGGGCCCCATGACCGACCGCGACCGGGACCTTGCTGGCGAAGACCAGTCCTTCGAGTTTCCGAGCCTCGCGGTGGGGCCGGACGGCGCGGTGGCACTGTTTGGCCGAGGATCGCATCGGTTCTACCGGCAGGATGTGGACGGGACGGGATATCACTCCCGGGAGGGCATCGACCCTGAAGGCTGGGGGTGCCGCGGGCAAGGGGTGGCCGTACGCGGAGCCCCCGCGCCGTCTCCCACGACCGGTCTCGTGGTGGCCTACCGTGGCCGAAAGGGCATTGTCACCGAGCTCCTCCCCATTCCGACCGGCACCTGCCCGCGGCTCGCGCCGGCATCGGTGGAGCCGCCGTGCCGACCGGCGATCGTGGCGGTCGCGACGGGCCCCGACCCGGCAGCGCGCGACGGGCGCATGACGCTCTTCGGAGACATTCAGCAGCACAGCTCCCACTCCGACGGGATCGGCAGCGCGGACGAGCCGTACCTTCGCGGTCGCTATTCCTACGGGGACGATTTTGCCGCGCTCACCGATCATGAGAGCTTCCTCGGCAAGCGGATCGGTCCTGGGGAATGGCGCTACCTCCAGGCGGTGGCCGACCGACACAACGACCCCGGGGAGTTTGCGACGATCATCGCCTATGAGTGGACCGGCAAGATGCATCCCGGCCCCGGCCACAAAGTCGTCTACCTCCCACGCACGGGTCTCCCGATCGTTTCCCGTGACGATGTTCCGGTGGGCAAGGACCTGGTGACGGCGATCGCCGAGCAGGGGGCGTTCACCGGACCGCACCACATCGGCTGGACCGGCGCGGATTTTGACGCCCATCGCGAAGACGGTCAGCCGGTGTGGGAAATCTGCTCCTGCCACGGCTGCTATGAGTACCCCGATCATCCGCTCGGTCAGCGGGGCGAGCTTCGGGACCAGATGGCGGACGCGGCGCTTCGGGCCGGCCTTCGGTTCGGGTTCATCGCCAACTCGGATAGCCACGGTCTCCTGTACCATCACGGAGAGTGTCGGAAGCGGGATCCGTTCCGCACCGGCCTCACCGCAGTGCAGGCGCGGGCCCGCACTCGAGAAGCGATCTTCGAAGCGGTCGCTGAACGGCGTTGCTACGCGACGAGCGGAGCCAAGATCCTGCTCGACTTCCGCGTGGCCGGTGCACCGATGGGGAGCGAGCTGCCCGAACGAGGGCCGCATCCCATCGAAGCGCTAGCCCGAGGGACCGAGCTCACCGTTCTCGAGGTGGTCGGTGCGGACGGAGCGATCCTCGAGGCGCGCGATGCGGGCACCGACGCGCTCGAGCTACGTGGAACCGTCGAAGGCCCGTTCGTCTACGCCCGCGCCACCCAAAAGGACGGCGAAATGGCGTGGTCGAGCCCGGTATTTCTCGGACCAAAGCCCGCGGACCTCTCACGGGGGGAGGCGCGGCTCACACGCTCGGAAGGGTGAGGGCGACTCGCGTCCCCCCGCCGTGACTCGAGTCGATCTCGATGGTGCCGCCGTGTGATCGAACCACTCGGTCGACGAGCGCGAGGCCGAGACCGGTGCCCGTCGGTCGCGTGGTGAAGAACGGGTGGAGCGCCTTTTCGCGGACCAGGCTGTCCATGCCTTCGCCCGTGTCGTGGACGCTGACGCGGACCCAGCGGTGGTTTTGATGCTGAACGGTGCGCACCCCGACCGACACCTTGCCGGAAATCGGGATTGCTTGAAGCGCGTTGGTGATGATGTTTCCGAACGCCCGCTGAAGGAGTTCGGCATCGCCGCGAATTAGCGGCAGCGACGGCTGAAGGTCGAGCGCGACTTCAATGTCGTCTTTACCAGCAATGGCCGTGGCCTCGATGATCGCGCGGTCCAGGAGTTCGGCGGCGTCCACCGGGCGCCCGCGCTGTGGTTTCTTACCGTACACGACCAGGTCGGCGACAAGCCGATTGAGCCGGGTGGTCTCTTCGTCCAAGATTCGAAGGAGCGTGTCCTGGTCGGATGGGGTGAGCTCCTTCCGCCGGAGTCCCGCGACCGCGTTCCTGAGGATGGCGAGCGGGTTCCGAATTTCGTGGGCGATCACCGCGGAGAGCTCGCCCACCGCGGCAAGCTGCTCTTTGTCGATGAGCTCTCCCTGAAGATGATGGAGGTCTTCGTAAGAACGACTGAGCTCGACGGTCCGCGCCCGAAGCTCGCTTCCAAGGAGCATGCCCCGGCGCATCAGAAGAAGGCTGATGAACGTGGTGACCGCCAGCGTCGCGTGCTCGGTGAGATAGAATAGGCCCTGAAACGTGCGGTTCGCGATCACGTCGTGCGTTCCTGCCGCCACCAGAAGACCCGCGCTGAATCCCAGGAGGGTCTTGTAGTACCGAGGGCTCTTTCCCCGGAGGAGGATCGTGGCCGCGCCCGCGACCAGAATCATGGCCACGATTCCCCAGCCCACGGCGTACGGCGTGAGCTCCGGGACGTGGTATCGCCCGTCGGGAAAGAATGGAATCGGCCGGGCGGGTCGAACCGGCACGGTGTCGATGAACGCGCCCGCGAGCGCGCCGATGAGACCGACCATGGCCCAGCCCTTGGCCAGCCTGGCGAGGCGGTGAGGCGGCTCCTGTCTCAGGCGCGAGAGGAAGCTTGGGAGGGCGTAGATCACCAATGCGGATCCCACGAAGAAGAACTTTGCGGCAACCGCGGCTTCCGCCGTATCGACCGCCCGGTCCCGCGCTGCCGCGCCGAGGCAGTAGATGCCAAATCCGACGAGGATGAGGGCAAAGTCTCGGTACTCCCGCTCGGCGGGTCGCTTGAGGAAGGCGAGCAGGTTAAAGCATGCGGCGTAGAGGTGGATCGCCGCCCACATCGCGCTCAAGAACGCGAGCGGGCTCATCGTGTGCTTCCCGTGGTGTCATGGGGACCACGTCGGCCACGATACGGAATCTCGAGATGGACCGTCGTCCCTTCCCCGTGCTTGGTGTGGATCCGGACTTGACCGCCGTGACTTTCGACGACGCGGGTGGCGATCGGAAGGCCGAGGCCGATACCCGTGGGGCGCGTGGTAAAGAACGGCTCCGGGGCTTGGCGGAGCACCGCGTCGGTCATTCCCTGCCCGTCGTCATCGATCTCGAGAACGAGCCGGTCCGAGCGCTCTTCCGCCCCGATTCGGATCCGACCACCGCTCGGGAGGGCGTCGACTGCGTTCTTCAGAATCTGGACAAGGGCCCGGCGGAGAAGCTGAGGGTCGCCTTCGACGGTGAGGTCCGATCGAACCCGCACCTCGACCTCGATTTCTCCGGGGAGTCCGAGGTCATCCAGATCGTCGAGGGCCACTTCGATCCAGCTTTTCACCCGGACCGAAGTCATCTGCGGCTGGAGCGGCCGAGTGTAGGTGAGAAGGTCCTGGACCAGCCGATTGAGCCGTCCGACTTCTTCGTCGAGGATTCCGAGGAGCGTCGCCTGGTCATCCTCGGTGGCGCCGGGTCGGCGTAGCTGAGACGCCGCGTTTCGGAGCACCGCGAGGGGATTTCGCACCTCATGAGCGATCACTGCGGAGAGTTCGCCGATCACCGCGAACTGTTCGGCGCGCACCAGTTCTTCCTGGGCGAGCGCGAGCTCGGTATAGCTGTCCTGAAGCTCGGCGGTCCGGCGGCTGTGGGCGTCTCGCGTCCGATGAAAGCGAGCCACCGTGTAGTAGCCGCAAGCCAACGCGGCGGCGAAGCAGGCCACGGGGAGCATCGGGAGGGAGTCGAGGGAGGCGACTTGGCAAAGCACATCGTGGGCGGCTGCGATGAGGCACCCGACCCAGGTCCATCGGAGAAGCCGGAGTTCAAAGAGCTCCGAAAGAGTGAAGAGTCGAACGCTGATCCATGCCCCGATCAGCCACCCGGTCACCGCCAGACCAGAACCCACGAGGGTGAGTCCAGGCAGCGGCCCCCGAAGTCCCGAGATCCCCCACGCTGGCGGAGCGGCTTGTCCCGAAAACACCCAACCTCCGAAGAGCAAGACGATCGAGGTACCCGCCCATAGAAAGGTGAAGATCACGGGCCAGCGGCTCTCTGGCGCCCAGCGAAGGTTGTGGAGCTCCTGGGCGAGCATCGCCGCGCCGGAAAGGCCGATCGCCACGCCGAGGGCCCGGAGATAGCTCGGGAACATCGCTTCGCCGAGGGTGGTCGCATCGATGAGCATCGTGCCGCCGGCGGCGCAGATTCCTGCGCCGATGGACACGATCGCGAGTGCCGCAAACTCGCGACTTCCGCGCTCCTGCAGATAGACAAGTGCGCAGTAGAGGGCGACAAACCCGTAGACGCCGGTGGTCGCCGTTGCGATCGACCCCAGGAGCGGCATTGGCACAAGGATACCCGGCCCGCGTTCCCGCGTCCTGATTCTGCAGGGGGCCGACGCGCATCTTTTGGCTCAACGAGCGCGCCTCCGGTAGGATCGCGGGGTGCGCTACTCCTGTCCGATGCGTCGCTCCGGATCGCGGTCTCTCCCCTGGGGAGCTCTGGTGTCTGGTCTTGCCCTCGCCGCCGTGCTTGGGCTCGGGGCCTCGAGCGCCGAGGCGCAGCGGCGGACCACGGCCCGGGCGGTTGGGGAGTACACCGGGGTCACTCCGGGGTCGGGCCACAACCCACCCCGCGGCTACGCGCTGAGCCGGGCACGGGAACGGGGAAATCGGGTGCTCACGTGGCCCGGCTTCCAGCCCCGACCGGACGGCGCATCGCGCTTCTTCGTGCAAATGACCGCGCCGGTCCAGCCACAGGTGCTGCGAGAGGAAAACCGAATCGTGGTGGTGCTCCCGAATACCTCGGTTCATCTCACCAACACCCGCCGCTCCCTCGAGACCCGATTCTTCAACACCCCGGTGAACCGCGCCCGGGTCGAGCGGCGAGGGCGGAACCTTGCGATCGTCCTCGAGCTTCGGAGTCGGGTCTCACCGCAGGTCTCCAGCCAGACCGCCCAGAACGGGTACCACTTCGTGTTTATCGAGTTTCCTCCAGGCGAGCATCTACCCGAGGAGCTTCGTCCGCCCGAGCCGGTCACCGAGTCGCCCGCGGATACCTCGCTCGAAGCGATCGAAAACGAGCGACCCCCCGCGCTTCGCTAGCGACGATTGCCGCGCTACTCGGGGCCGTCGGTTTCGAAGGGGATGTAGAACACGCGTCCCCGAGCGTACTCGCCCTGGCGTTCGTAGCCCACGAGGCCGTACAGAATCTGCCACCAGTGGTCGCCGGGGCGGGGCACGCCGTAGGAAAACAGCGGAAAGAAGTGGAACTCGAAGCCCGAGACCCCGCCTTCGCGGAAGTGCCGGTAGAACGTGTTGCCGGCCACCTGATGGACCGAGCTTCCGCTCCGAAAACGCCAAAAGAACGGAAACATCACGGTCGCCCGAGAGTCGTCTTCGTAGTCTTCGATATCCCAGTACAGGGGAGTGATGACGAGGTGCCGGTGGGTCGATGCCGTGGTGGAGTAGAACAGCGGATGGATGTTGACTGTGTTGCTGTTCGGGGTGTGGGAGACCTGAATGTTCGGGAAGATCCAGGTTCCCGCGGAGTCCTCTTCGTGGCTCTGATAGTTCCCCACGAGCGGCGTGATCCAGGTCGTCGATTGACCCACATTGTGAAAGCGAGCGAAGAACGGCGCCAGGATCGTCGTCGCGCCCGCCGGGTCGTCGAAGGCCCAGAACAGGGGCGGAATCACGAGCGCCGACGACGAATCGCGCGGATCGCGAATCGAGAAGAAGATCGGAGCGATCCCGTCAAAGTAGGTCTGACCTCGATAGCGCTGATAGAGCGGGGTGATCAGAGTCTGCGTGTCGTCGACGTCGGTGTAGCCGAAGAGCGGGGTGATCAGCCGGATGTCGTCTTCGAACTTCGAGTAGTGCGTGAGCAGCGGGGGGAGGGTGAGCGAGCCGCCGGTATTGTCCGAGTAGTAGTGAAACAGGCCGGCCGCACCGAAGTACGCGTTCTCCGCAGTCGAGCGGTGGTAGACCGGAGGGACCACGGTGGTCGCCGTCTCTTCCTCCTCATCGGTGAACCGAAAGAAAAGCGGCGGGAAGATGATCGAATCGTTGCCCTCATCCTGAAACGTCCAGAGCAGCGGGAAAATCCCCCAGCTCACGTCTTCGCCGCTCCGGAAGCGCCAGTACGGTCCTGCGATCGTTTGTGCGTTCTCTTCGTCCGCCCAGCTCACGGTCAGGAGGGGAGGAATGATCGTGTACACCGAGTCGCCGCTCCGCCCATCGAAAATCAGCGGCGCAAGGCCCCAGTCAAACCCGTCTTCGTCGTTGTGGTAGTAGAACGGCGGGACTGACAGGGTCAGCGAGTCGACGCCGCGAAACGACCAGAAGATCGGGAACAGCACATCGGCGTTCAGTTCGAGGCCTCGGCGCTGATAGTAGGGTCCGATCAGCAGCTGGTTGTCGTCGGGAGAGCTCCGGTTGAAGTAGAACGGGTAGACCGCGGTGGTGGACACATCGCCGCTCCGCTCGATGAGGAGCGGCGGAATGAGAAGTCGCGAGTCCTCTTCGCCCGCTTCCTGAGGAGGCGGTCCGAAGCCGGTGGTCACCCCGCCGCGCGGGCCTTCCTCTTCGTCCTCTTCTTCGTCGACTTCGACTTCTTGCTCTTCGGTCGGTGGCTCTTGGGGAGGCTCGGACTCCGCCTCGGCTTCCTCCGCCGCCTCCTCTTCGGCTTCCGACTCTTCTTCTTCGTCGAGCCCTTCCTCTTCGAGCTCCGCTTCTTCGTCGAGCTCCCCCTCCTCTTCGGTCTCGTCGTCACCGAACTGACCGGTGGGATCCTCGAGCTCGAACTGGGCACTCGCGGGGGTGACGAACGCACTGAACCCCCATAGCGTCACGAGCAGCGGAAGAGGCTTCACGAAGACTCCTTGGACGCGACTCCACCGAGCATCGACGCCAGGTCGCCTCGAGCGACGAGACGTTGCTCGCCATCGCCCCGGAGTGGCTTGAGCTGAACCGCGTTCTCCGCGACTTCAGCTTCGCCGACAATGAGCGCGTAACGCGCACCGCTCTTGTCGGCACGGCGCATTTGGCTCTTCAGCGAGGTGCCGCGGAGGTCGGAATCGATCCGGAGGCCCGCCGAGCGAAGCTCACGTGCCAGGGTGAGCGCGTCAGCCCGGAATTCCGGCTTCGTGCTCACGATCACCGCCGCCGGCGATGTCGCTTCCGGTTCCCGTTCCAGGCA
>JBCCZL010000195.1:0-15019 GCA_039187775.1 Myxococcota bacterium | reverse complement strand
GTCGAAGATCCGGTCCTGAAGGTTCTGCGGCACTCCGCGGCCGCTGTCCTCCACGGTGAGCATGACGGCGGACGGGTCTTCCGACAGCTTGGCTCGGATCCGCGCCGGTCCGGTCCCCGTCTCGGTGGCCTGCGCCGCATTGATCAGCAGATTGGTCACCACCTGGGCGATTCGATGCGCCTCGCCGATGATCGGTGCGACCTGCGGCAGGTCGAGCTCGAGCGTTGCGTGGTGACGGATTTCGTTCCGAATGAGCTTGATCGAGCGTTCGACGAGCGCGTCGAGGCGGAGCTCCTCGAAGATTCGCTCTTCTTCACGCACGAAGAGTCTGAGGTCGCGAACGAGCGTCCGGATTCGTTCGAGGCCTTCCTGATTCTCCGTGAGAAGATGGCGAAGGTCGGCAAGGAGCTCCTGTTCCCGTTCACTCCCGTTGTGGAGCAACCCCGCGAGCTCCCGCACGCTTCGCTGGGCCGCGCTGTGGTTCAGGGTGACGAAGGCCACCGGGTTATTGATCTCATGCGCGACGCTCGCGGCCATGCGGCCGACCACCGCGAGTCGATCGGATCGCGCGGTCCGAAGGCTCCGCTGATGACGCTCGATCGCTGCGCGAGCGGTTCGTGGAAGGTCGAGCCCCGAGCGAAGCGAAGCCGTCGAGAGCAGCGCTTCGGCCCCCGCCTTCACGGTGGGTCCGGAGAGGGCCACCGGGGCCTCTTCGTGAAGCGCGAGGATCGGCACCGGGTGGGTCATCGCCAGCTGCTCGACTCCGTCGAGTCCTTCCGCGTCGGGCGTCTCGAGGTCGAGAAGGAGGAGGCCGAACTCTTGCTCCTGGAGAGTGTCGAGGGCGGTCTGGACCGCGTCGACCACCACGAGCTCGACGTCCAAGCCCCCGGCCGCGAAGGCGCGGTCGACGTGTGCCGGAAGCTCGGGCTTCTGAGAGATCAGAAGGGTGCGAACGGTCGACATGGGTTCGAAACACCGTACGCTGCGGGCGGGGCGAGGAAAAGTCTGCCGTCGGCCGGCAGGTTGGATTGCTGACCACCCGCTCGGGGCGTGCGGAAATCGGATCATCCAGGGTTCGGGCGAAGGGTGCCGCGGAAACTCCGCGCGAATCGGCTCCTTTTCGAGGCCCGCCGCCGTGACGCTTCCGTTGCCAGTCCTGCCACAGCGACGGCTGAGGGCTCTCGAGTCTGGTAGGCTCGGGTACGGCAGGGAAGGGCGGGTGACCAATGAGTGAGCCGAAGCATGTAGTGGTCGTCGTCGGGGGCGCCGTCGCGGGCGCGGAGGCGGCGAGCGTCTTCGCGGAGCGCGGAGCCAAGGTCGTGGTGGTCGAACAGAACCGTCGACCGTACGGGAAGATCGAAGACGGGCTTCCGCGCTGGCACGAGAAGCTTCGACACAAGGAGTACGACCAGATCGATAAGAACCTCACCGGGCCGGGGGTGCGCTTCGTGCCGAACACCCGGTTGGGCGACGATGTGCAGATCCGTGAGCTTCTCGATGGGCAGGTGAGTGCGATCGTCCTCGCGCACGGGGCATGGCGAGACCGCCCGCTTCCCATCGAGGGCGCCGAGGCCTTCGTCGGCAAGGGCCTCGTGTATCAAAACCCATTTGTCTTCTGGTTCAATCACTATGAGGAACCGGGCTATGAGGGGCCTCGCTTCGAGGTGCTCGACAACGCGGTGGTGGTCGGCGGCGGCCTTGCGTCGATCGACGTGGCCAAGATCATCAACTTCGAGCTCTACCGGTCAGCGCTTCGAGACCGGGGCCATTCGGTCGGAGTGCTCGAACTCGAGCACAAGGGGATTCCGAAGGTCGTCGAGGGTCTCGGGCTTCAGCTCGACGAGCTCGGCATTGCGGGAAGTACCATCTTCTACCGGCGACGAAAGCAGGACATGCCGCTCGCCACCGCCGACAACCCGACGCCCGAGATGCTCGAAAAGCTTCAGCGCTCACGGGTCAAGCTGATGGATGTGGTCGCCCGGAAATATCGGGTGCGTCTCCAGGAGCTGGCGCGACCCGTTGCCTCGATCTCCGAGGACGACCAGCTTGTGGGACTTCGGTTTCGAAGAACGCGCATCGAGGACCGTCGCGTCAAGGACGAAGAGGGCTCGGATTTTGAAGTGCGCTCCGACCTCATCGTGAGTTCGATCGGTAGCATTCCGATGCCTGTTAGAGGGATCCCGATGAAGGGGGAGCTCTACGAGTGGAGCGATTGGGACAAAGGGCGCCTTGAAGGCTACGAGCGAGTGTTCGGGCTCGGCAATGTGCTCACCGGCAAGGGCAACATCAAAGCCAGCCGAAAGAACGCCCAGTACGTGAGCGAGTTCGTGGCCTCGGGCTTCTTGGGGGTCGGCGGGGCCGACGCGGATGAGCAGGCAGCTGCGATTTCGGCATCCGCTCGCGCGGCCGCGGAAGAGCTTGCCGATTCGATGGGAGAACTCGAGGAAACCCCGGCGGAAGCCCGGCAAGAAATCGATCGGTGGGTGGACGGGCGCTGGTCGGCGGTCGGCTACTCGGGGGACTATCGCGCCTGGGTGGGCCGAAGTTCGGAGAGCGAAGACTGACCGTTTGGGGGCGCCTTGGACGGCATGCGGTCCTTCGTCGTCACATCGTCGACGGGCGCGCCACGATGGTTCTTCGCGACCTTCGGAACGGCGAGCTCCTGGTGATGAGCGACGATGAGTGGCGCGTTCTTTCGGTCAGCGCGGGCCACACCTCAGAACAGATTCAGGCGCTTTTGGGCGGGGCCTATCCGCAGTCGTCGATCGACGCGTTCCGGGAACAGCTTGAAGCGCGAGATTTGTTTTCGACTCCGGGGCAGGCCTCGGGCAGGCCCGACGGCCCATCTCGGGATGGGGCTCCGCGCTCGTTGGTTCCTTCCCGCACCACGATCGATGTCCTGCCCGACTTTCGGCTTCGCTGCCACGGTGGGGGAACGTGCTGCCGACTGTTCGATACGATCCTCTTTCGGCCGGAAGAGCGCGCGCGCGCACTGCGAGTGCTTCCGATGGCCAAGCACCCTCCGGGGCTTGGGTTTGCGCCGATCCGCGGTGGGCCGGGTCCGGGAGCCGCGCTCGCCACCCCGAGTCTTCGCGAGGGAGCGTGTGTTTACCTCCGAGATACGCGTCGCTGTGGTCTCGAGGAGCGGGGCGGGAGCGACGCCAAGCCGCTCGGCTGCCGGCTCTACCCGGCTCACTTCGTCGACGACGGAGAAGCGCTTCGAGTGTCGGTGAGCGTGGAGTGTACCTGCGTGCTTTCGAGCCTCGACGCAGACGGCGGGGATCCGTTAGTCCCACCTGCGCTGCTGGAAGACGGGCCGGATCCGGGAATCGCGGTGGAAGCGCTGGCGCCCGACGCGATGCTTCGCGCGCTTCGTCGAGACGCGCTTGCCTTCGACGGCGACCCCGTCGCCCACCTTCTGGCGGTGGGCGATGCGCTCTCGGGAGAGGCCAGTCTCGACGGGGCACTTTCGCAGCTTGCGGTCGACCTTTCTGCGGCGGCGTGCGATCTCGACCGGTTTCGTGCTCCCGGGGACCTCGCGCGGCGGTCGGTTCGGCAGGTGGCCGAGGCGGCGAGCGTGATCGTCGACGAGGGGCTTCGACCGATGCTCATTGAACGCGGGCCGGTTCGGCCGAGCCGAGAGGAGTTCTATCTCCGCGCCGGAGCGCACGCCTATCGGCTCTTCGCTGGAGGGCGCGCCGGCGTGTTTCGGAGGATCGCCAGGCTCTTGGTGGCGCGGCTTCTTGCCCTTTTCGGGAATGGGGACGTCGACGCAGACCCGATCTTCAGTGAGCCGCTGGCGCTTGTCGAAGCGGTGGACCGGGCCTATGGGCTCACTCGAGGTCGAAGCTGGACATGAGCGATCCCGACATTGACGCCCTCGTCGCGTTTTCCAACGGTCGGCGACTGACCGTGCTCACCGGCGCCGGCGTGAGCACCGATTCGGGCATTCCGGACTACCGCGGTCCGGAAACCCGGCGGCGCGCCCGCAATCCGATCCAGTATCGGCAGTTTCTCAAGAAGCCCGAGGCCCGTCGTCGATACTGGGCACGGGCGGTGGTCGGCTACGAGCGGTTCCGAAAGGCGCGCCCCAACCCGGGCCACTATGCGCTCGCCGAGCTCGAACGTCGGGGCCTCATCCGAGGGGTGGTGACCCAGAATGTCGACCGCCTGCACCAGGCGGCGGGGAGTCGCCGGGTGATCGAGCTCCACGGAGCGCTCGCGGAAGTCGTCTGCATGCACTGTGGAGCGACGGAGCTCCGGAGCCACCTTCAGGAACGCCTCCTCGAACAGAACCCCGGCTGGATGGAAATGCAGGGGACGATCGCGCCCGACGGTGACGCGGACGTCGACGAGGACGTGACGAGCCGGTTTCAGATGGCCCACTGTCTCGAGTGCGGGGGACCACTCAAGCCCGCGGTGGTGTTCTTCGGAGAGTCGGTGCCCAAGCCGGTGGTGGAGCGAGCCTACGCACTCGTCGACGAAGGCGACGCACTGCTTGTGGTGGGCTCGTCCCTCGCGGTTTATTCGGGGTTTCGGTTTGTGCGCCACGCGGAAAAGCACGGCATTCCGGTGGCCATCGTGAACCTCGGGGAGAGTCGGGGCGATCCGCTCGCCGAGCTAGTGGTCGATCGCTCCGCCACCGCGATGCTAGAGGCCCTCGCGGCAGCGAAATGACCCCGCGCGGGTGGTGAGTTCGGGCGCGGTTCGCGGAAGCCAAAGATACCGCGGCGCAAAGGCGGCTCCGATGATCGGCTCAGGAGCAAATGCGATCGGCCCGACCGGGCAGTAGTGGGGAACGAGCCCTTCGGGGAAGTAGATCTCCTGCGACAGAAGCACCGCCCGGTAGGGCCGAGCCTCGAGTTCGCGCCGGAGGCTGCCTTCGAGGATGGTTCGGCCGGGGTCCGCGGGAGGCGCCCGAAGGACATCGCGCGCTGCCATGCCCAAACCCGCTCCCTCGGCGACCCCACGGAGGTCTGGATGGAACACCGGCGCGGCGTCGTCGAGGAACTGCTCGAACTGGGTTGGGTCGCGAGGCGTCGCCATCGGAGGCGCGAGCGCGAAGAGAAGCGCCCCCTGAACGACCACGAGTCCCAGCGGACCGTAGCGAAGCGTCTGGCCCCAACGGCGGGTCGAGGAGCGAGCGATAGACTCGCCATCCTGCGGGTTCGGTGGGTTTCCCAGGCCCAACGCTCCGAGCAGCGACAGCACCGCCGCCCCCGGAAGGAGCACATTGTCGAAGCCTCCGGTGTGAGCCAATCCGACGAACGCCTGGAGAAGGAATCCGCTGGCGGCGAGGGCCAGATAAACGCGTTCGTTTCGGGGCTTGCGTCGGCCCGCAAGAAGACCGAGTGCGAGGAGCGGGACAAGACTGAGGAGGTGGGACGCAAGGTAGGTCGCCGCGCCGCCGAAGTCGTAGCGATGTGCGCTGGGGAGCGCCACGACAAAGTAGAGGAACCAGCCGTCGCTCGTGGACGCGTACGCGGCCGCGAGCGCTCCTGCGGTGAGGGCGGCGGCCGCGCCGGCGATCAGACCGAGGCGACGCCGGCCGGCAAGGGCGGGGTATGCGAGAAGGGGAGCGAGCGCGAGGAGCGACGACTGTTTGGTGAACACCGCGAGCGCGATGGCTACGCCGGTGAGGACGGCGGCGATCGGGCGGGTTCCCGCCTTGAGGCCGTAGGCCGCGAGGAGGAGCCATCCGAGGGCCACCATGTCGGTCCGCGCGATATGGAACCAGCGGCCCGTGAGCTCAAAGAGCGCGAGAAAGAGCGCTGGCGCGAAGATGGCGTGCCCCGGACGACAGAACTCCCGCGCCCAGCGATAGAGGAGCCCCGCCGAGGCCAGGGTCGCGATGACTGAGACCGCGCGGAGCGCGGGAAGGCTCTCGGCGCCAAGTTGGTACAGCACCCCGACGAGTTCGTAGTAGAGCGGCGCGTAAAGGTACGGCACGTACTCGAAGGACGGTGTGGTGTAGAACGAGTCGCCGTCGGCGAGGCGCCGAGCGACGTCGAGCGTGCCGCCTTCCATCCATTCGAGCGGGTAGCGATACGTCACCGTGTCGGCCACGCGAAACCCCATGCGGCCAAGAGCCGGCGCAAGAGCCGTCAGTCCGACGAGGGGAAGCAGCGTGTCCGCGAAGCGAAATCGATGCCTCGGCTCCGGACGGTCTTCCGCGTCGTCGCTCAAGGACTCGGTAGGCCAAGAGTGTTGGCGACCTGGGCGTCCAGATCGACCAGGGCGGCTTCGATGGCGACGGCAAGGCTGAGCTGAGAGCGGGCGCGGACGAGATTGTGCTCCCGACGACTCCCGAAGCGTTGCGGATCCCAACCAAAATAACGGTCTTCGTACACGTCGATGCAGAACCGGATTCCCACTTCGGTGGTCATTCGGACCGCGCCTCGGGGGATCGAACGGGCTTCGCGCTCGGTCAAGAGCGTGGGCGCGGTGTCGGCGTACCCTCGGAGCGTGGCGTCGAAGATGGTCCGGTCGAACACGGCGGGAGGGTCGCTCTCCCCCTTGGGGTTGCACCAAGAGCGGAGGGCGTCGCCGAGTTCGGTTTCGATAGTGCCGAGCTGCAGGGTGTCGAGGTCGCAGAGGGCGAGCGCTTTGGCTTCGTCGAGAGAAAAAAGCACATTCGAAATTTTGAGGTCGCCGTGGACGATCCGAAGCGGGAGGCCGGGAGTCGGGGGAATCCGATGTGCGAGCGCGATGAGGGCTTCGGCGACCGTACGGGTTTGGTCGGTGGAGGGGCCTTTTGACGCGAGTGCCCCAAGCTTCTCCGCGAAGCGCGCGGTGTCGTGCACGCCTTCCCGCACGAACGCGAAGCGATGGTCGAAGCCGTCGAGGGCCATGTGAAACCGCGCGAGATGGGCGGCGGCCGCTTCCGCGATCTCCGGCGCCGTCACCGCTTCGATGGTTCGACCCTCGAGAAAGGTGAGCATGCGAAAGGTCTGACCTTCGAACGGGAAGTAGCTCTCTCCGCTCCGCGTTCGGACCACCCGCGGGGTCGCCACGCCCTCTTCGGCCAGGCGGGTGGTGATGTGGTCGATGTCGTCGTTGACGCGTCCGTGAAACACCGGGTGAAGCGCCTGGAGCACAAACCGACGCCCTCCGGGTTCGGTGACCTTGAAGGTCCGGTTCACGAGTCCGATGGAGATGCGCTCGACCGTGGACTCCGGGGCCACGGGAAAGGCTGCAAGAACCTCCGGGGGCAGCAGCGGCACGGTCATTCCTCCTCGTTCAAGAGGCTACTCGAAGCGCGAACCGTCGGAAAGATATGGGCAATTCAGACCAATGCAGTTCTGAGTGTGGCGGTTTCGGATTCGGACGAAACCTTCGAGAGAACGCGGCATAGGCTTCGGCTGAAAGGTCGCGCGCATGAATCGGTTCCCCTTTTCCGTCCTGGTCCTCCTGCTGTTCGTCGGATGTGGAGGCTCGACCACCCCGCCGGCCGCACCGGTCGCCGAAGCGAGCTTTGAGTGGCACGAGTGGAACGTGGACTCGTTTGAGCAGGCCCGGCGAGAAGGGAAGCTGGTCCTGGTGGACGTGGGCATCGAGGGGTGCACCGCGTGCCGCTGGATGTTCGAGGACACCTACCAGCACCCCGAGGTGGTTCGGCGGCTTCGAGAGAGCTTCGTCGTGATCGCGGTCGACGCGAATCTTCGGCCCGACCTCGGCGAGCGCTACGCCCGCTGGGGGTGGCCGGCGACTATCTTTCTCACCGCGGAAGGCACGCAGGTGCTCGCGCTCCGCGGCAACAAGCGGCCGCAAAACTTCATCGGCATTCTCGACGAGCTCCTCGAGCGTCGAGCGCAGGGCGACCTTGGTCCCGACGCGGAGCCGATCGCGGTGAGTGAACTCGCCGATGAAGGTGCGTTTGGCGCGATGTGTCGTGCCGCGACGGATCGGCTCGACCGGATGCGCAACGACGCGGGCGGCTGGGGCCGATTTCGCACGGTCCAAGCGCCGCTCGCCCGCCACGCTCTGCTTCGCGCCCATGCCCGCGGGGAGGAGGAGCGGCTTCCGCACCTTGTCCGCACGTCGCACGGATATGGGCGGATGATCGATCCGGTGTGGGGCGGGCTTTTCGTTGGTGCCCGAAATGCGGACTGGACGGGGGTGATTCCGGAAAAGCGAACCAAGCACAACGCCGGCGCCATGCAGATCATCGCCGAGACCTACGACGCGTCGGGCGACGCGGAGCTTCTGCCGCACCTTTCGGGGATTCACCGATACTTCGAAGACTTCATGAGCAGTGAGCGGGGAACGTTCTTTGCGACCCAGGAGGACGAGGCGCCAGGCCTCCCCGGTGGGTTGAGCGCGAGCGACTACTATGCGATGAGCGATGCAGAGCGGCGGCGCTACGGTGTCCCACCGATCGATCATGCGGAGTACACCGACCTGAATGCGATGGTGATCGAGGCCTATGCGCGGTGGTATGAAGCGACCGGCGAAGGCCCGGTCCTTGCGCGCGCGCGACGAGCCGCGGATGTGCTGCTCGCGGAGCGAATGACCGGGGCGGGTTATGTGCTTCAGTCGGCGCCGAGCGAAGTGGTCACAGAAGACGATCGGATGCGGGCGTTCGGCCGCGAAGATCGAGCGTTTCTTCGACCGCAGGGACAGTTCGGGCTGGCGCTTCTTGCGCTCTATCGGGTGAGTGCGGAGCCTGCCTATCTTGCCGCGGCCGAGCGGATCGGCGAGGGACTTCGGGCCCTCGAGGCCGCGGATGGCGGGTTCTTTTCCGCGACGCCGGACGGGACCGAGGGACTGGTGCCGCCGACGAAGCCGGCGCTCGACAATGCGATCGCCGCTCGATTTCTCCTGGAGCTCAGCTTCTACACGAAGAACGACGCGTTCAGAGAATCCGCGGAGCGGGCCCTCGGAGCGGTCGCGCGGCCCGAGACTGTTTCGCGCCGAGGTGCCGGAGTGGTCGCGGAGCTCGCCCTTGCGCTGGATTCGGCGGGCGTCGGGCCGGTGGAGTTCTCGCTCGTGGGGCCCCGGGACGATGAGGCGTCGACCGCCCTCTTCGCCGCGGCCCTCGAAGTGTACGAACCCCGAAAGGTGCTCCACTTCGACACTACGGATCGGTACCCGGCCGAGGACGTGCCGGTGATGTACATCTGCACGCGCGAAGCCTGCTCGAGCCCCATCCGAAATCCCGAGGACATCGCGGAAATCGCCTCCCGCTTCGCACAAGTCTCCGGCTCCGCACCCTGCCAGTAAAACCCGCCAACGCAAGCCCAACGCAAGATTCACTCGCAGCCACGCACGAGCTTCATGCGCCGTGCTCTGGTCCGGTTCCGAACCGGGTACATGCGCGGCAGAACAGGACCACCGCTAGGGCGTAGCCGCCGAGGGGCCCATTCCAAACTACGGCGGTGTACCGAGCCCCAAGCATGACCGCTCGAGTTCGCTAGACTCCTCGGGCCATGGATCCCTCACGCGTCCAAACCCCGGCCGACCTGGAGGAGCTGGTCCATAACCTCTATGGCGAAATTCTTGGGCCCATTGCCGGGACCGCCCACGTGGTGGCGGCGACCGCGTCATCTGGCGCCGAGCTATCGGTGATGAAGATCGACGCATCGACCCCGAAAAGCGATCACGATTTCTTCGCGCTTCAGCTCTCGCGAGTGCGGGCCGACGCCATCGTCGTGACGGGAGGAATTCTCCGCGCCGAGCCAAACCTTCGCTACGATCTCGAGGGCTCCCCCGACTTCGTTCGCGCGCTTACGGCCTACCGCGACACCCGGTGTGGTCATCAAACACCCCCGGTTCTCGTCATCCTTACGCGAGGCAGAGTTCCGGATGCGCATCCGGTGTGGGAGAGCTGGGCACGACCCCTCGTGTTTACCAGTGATCACGGCGCTACCAATCTCGCGGGCAAGCTCCCCTCGAGGGTATCGGTGGTGGGCGTCGAGGAGCCCTCGGTTCGTTCTGCCCTGGCCCACCTGGCCCGCATCGGTTGCCGAAGCATCTCCGTCGAAGCGGGGCCGTCCACCGCTGCTTCGCTCTACGATCCCCTCGCACTCGACGAGGTGCTTCTTTCGACCTTCGCGGGTCCCCTCTCCCCAAGTCAGCGAGCGGGTACCATTCCCAACCCCGAACGTCACACCGCACTTCGCCGAGTCAGCTCCCAAGAGCGCGAGGAGCCTTCGGGGACTTGGTCCTTTCGGCGCTATCGGCGCACTTCCCGCGACGAGGCTTCGGCCTAAATATTCAACGTTTGCAGGCTGTTGCCGCGGTGGCTTTCCTCGCGGCACATTGCGAACCTCGTGCTACCGTCCCCCGATGCGGTGGAGAGCTGGAGGAGCGCTGCTGGCGATAGCGCTCATGTGCGCCGTCGGCGTGGTCGACGCCCGGACCGCCGAAGCGCAGCAGCACCACACCGTTCGCGCAGGCCAAACCCTCTCGCAGATTGCGCGGCGCTACCGGACAAGCGTGAACAACATCCTCGCGGCCAATCGAATGACTCCGAGGAGCATGCTTCGTCCCGGCCAGGTGCTCGACATCCCGCCTCGCGGCGTGGTCTACGTCCAGCCAGGCCAAACGCTGTCGCACATCGCCCGGGAGAACGACTGCTCGATTGCCGACCTTCGCCGGCTCAATCGGTTGCGTCGCAACTCCCGAATCCGCGCGGGTCAAATGCTCCGGCTCCCGGGCTACGAACCGCGCGAGGCGCCCGAGCGGGAGTATGGCGAACCCGACGAGCCGGGCCGGGCGCGGCTCCTCGGGCGCACCCACAACGCGCGCGTTCAGCTCGTCGATCGGCGAGGTCGCGTGCATCGCCACGCGCTTCGGCAGCTCGGTCGGGTGATGAAGCGCGACGAGGACGACCCGATTCGTGAACCGGACCCGCGCCTCGCGGCGGTCCTCGCGGCGATCTCGGACCACTTTGGCGGTCGCGCGATCACCGTGGTCAGCGGCTACCGTCCGGCGCGGGGCTACACCAGCAATGAGAGCCGTCACGTGCACAACGCGGCGCTCGACATTCGAGTCCAGGGCGTGTCGAACCGCGAAGTCTGGGATTTTTGCCTTTCTCTCCGTCGCACCGGATGCGGTTACTACCCTCGAAGCACGTTTGTCCACGTCGACGTACGGGACCGTGAAGCCCAGTGGGTGGACTGGTCCCGGCCCGGCCAGCGACCGCGCTACGGGACGCTCACTGGACCGGTGGCGCGCCGGCGGGGCGTGCCGCGGCCTCGCATCGCCCGTCGGGTGACTCGGCCACGGGCCGTGCCCGTCCGGGTGAGGGTTATCGACTGACGCCGGTCCGCGGATCTTCGCGCACGACGTCCCACGCGAGATCCTGAAGGTGTCGGGCGGTCTCCGCGGAAAGCGAAATCGGGTGGACCGCGCCTCGCGGGTTTCGTCGATAGAGTGTCGCAAAATGGACCAGTGCGGCGAAGTACGTTCCCACCTCGCTTGGATGGATATCGTCGGCGGGATCGTCGGGATGAAGGAGCGGAATCGCGGAGAGCGCGTCCGGGTCCTCGCTCCCTGGCCAGTGTTCGGGCCAGCCCTCGAGCGGATTCTGAAACAGGTGCACAAACCGGAGCGGCCGACCGTCGGCGAAGAACCAGTCCGCTGGACGTTCCTCGATCGCGGCACGAAGCGCGGCCATGGCGGTTCCCACCGGAACCATGAGGATCGGCCCGCCGGGCTCGCAGCCGCTCTCGCTTCGACGGAAGAGCCGCGATAGAAAGCTCGGTGCCGACACCCGGCCGGTCATCGCTTCGTCGGCCAACCGCTCCCAGTCGGCCCGGTCGGTCTGCACCTGGGCGGTCCAGTCGAAGCGGTGGGCTTCCGGATATCCGGCGTCGGGATCGGAGGCGTTGAGGTGCGGCCAGCTCTCGTAGAGATAGATGCGGGCTTCCGGGTTCTTTCGAAGCATCGCGCAGTAGAACTGCTGCGCGTAGTAGGCCGAGTGTTCGAAGCGCGCGGTGTTCCGCACCGGGATGGCCTCGGTGAGCACGAGCGCGTCGTAGTTCTCGCCCCGCTCGAGGAGCTCCTTGAGCTTTTGGGCTTGGTCGGGCTCGGTCCGGTCGTAGGAGTGAACCGCGCCGGTCCAGTTCAACGAGAGCGGCGCGCCGAAGACCGTGTGGTCGAACGACGTGTAGGATAGGGATGCGCTCTCCGCGAGTTCGCCGACCGCTTCGATGAGATTGGCCGCGTCGGGCACCGTGGTATCGCGGTGATTCATCAGGCTATGCCCGACCCAATAGACGCGCACCGCGTCGGTCGCGGGCGCCGCCGCGGAGGACCAGTCGACCGCTCGCGGAGTCACACGGCGAGGCATGGCCCAGATGTACCCTCCGATGCCGGCCGCGAGAAGCACGATCGCAAGCGCCGCGAGGGCTTTGAGCGCTTGTCGGGGAGACCGCTCCCCGCCCGGTTCCGGCTTCTTCTCCTGTGCATCGCTAGCCATGAGCAAACGGCGAAACTACACGATTGACCGACGGTCGCCAGAACTTGACAAATGCGTGATGCGGGTCCTCAAAGCCTGAACGAACCCTCTGCCCGTGGCTCCCTGCCCCAGGACCTTTCTTCCTGGTGCATTTCCGCCGCCGCCGCTGACATCACGGCTATCCTCGACCCGTGCTGGAAACCCTCAAGAAGTTCGGGCTCCTTAGCGTCCTGTACTTCTCTCAAGGGCTGCCCTTTGGCTTCTTTACCCAGGCCCTTCCGGTACTGCTCCGCAAGGAAGAAGTGTCCCTGCCGCTCATTGGCTTCTCGTCGTTTCTCGCACTTCCGTGGGGGGTAAAGTTCCTCTGGGCCCCGCTCCTCGACCGCTACTACCACCCGCGGTTTGGTCGTCGACGAAGCTGGCTCGTCCCGCTTCAGCTCCTGAGCGCGCTTCTCTTGGCGTCGCTGGCGCTCGCAGACCCGGGTTCCGCGATTCTGTGGTTGGTCGTGGGCACGCTCCTCACGAATTTCCTTGCCGCGACCCAAGACGTGGCGACCGATGGGCTGGCGGTGAGCCTCCTCGATGACCACGAACGTTGCTTCGGCAATGGAATTCAGGTCGGGGGATACCGAGTCGGGATGATCGTGGGCGGCTTTGGGCTCCTCTACGTGTTCTACGTGGCGGGCTGGCGCCCCCCGTTTTTGATCATGGCGGTGCTTCTTGGCCTCTCGACGATTCCCGTGCTCCTCTTTCGGGAACGCGATGCGTTCGTGGAGGAGAGCCGAGTCCGGGTTCGGGATTTTTTCGACCTGTTTCGCGCGCCGGGCATGGGGTTGTGGATCGGCGCGATTTTCCTGTTCAAGTTCGGCGACTCCTTCTCGAGTGGCATGCTTAAGCCCTACCTCGTTGACCAAGGTTTCGAGATCGATGAGATCGCGACGCTTCTCGGCGGCGTGGGTTTCGTGACCGGGCTCGTCGGAGCGCTCGCTGGCGGAGCCTTGGTGCCTTTCGTCGGGCGCACCCGCGCACTTTTGGTGTTCGGCGTGCTCGAAGCGCTGGCCCTCGCGTTCTACGCGGTGCCCGCTTCGGGGGTTGGGGGCCGGCTGACCTTGTACCTCGCGGTCGGGATCGAACACCTCTCTGGCGGGATGGCTACGGTCGCGCTCTTCACGATGATGATGGATCGGTCGCGGCCTTCGGTCGGCGGGAGCGACTACACGCTGCAGGCGTCGGTGGTCGTGATCTCGTCGGGAATCGCGGCGGGCTTGAGCGGAATCAGTGCGGAGAACATCGGCTACTCCGCGCATTTTCTGCTTGCCGGAGTACTCGCCGCGCTCGTCCTTCCCTTCATGGTGTACGCCGCCCGCGGGAGCGAAGAAGCATCTCGCGGCGGAAACTAGAAAGTGCTGGAAAGCTTGGAGCGCCGAAGCTTAACTCGCGGCTATGGTTTCTGAGCTCTTTGATCCCGCCGCCTGGACCGAAGTCGACGGCTTTGACTTCACCGATATCACCTATCACCGAGCGACGGCTCAGGGGACGGTGCGCATCGCGTTCGACCGCGCCGACTGCCGGAACGCCTTTCGCCCCAAAACCGTCGATGAGCTCTACACCGCGCTCGACCACGCGCGAATGACAAGCGACGTGGGCTGCGTGCTCATCACGGGAAATGGCCCGTCCCCGAAGGACGGAGGATGGGCGTTTTCCTCCGGCGGCGATCAGCGGATTCGCGGCAAAGACGGCTACAAATACGAAGAGGGCGGCGAGGTCGACCCGGCAAAGCTTGGACGCCTCCACATCTTGGAAGTGCAGCGGCTGATTCGATTCATGCCCAAAGTCGTGATCGCGGTGGTGCCTGGCTGGGCGGTGGGGGGCGGTCACAGCCTCCACGTGGTGTGCGACATGACCTTGGCGAGCCGAGAACACGCACGGTTCAAGCAAACCGATCCCGATGTGGCGAGCTTCGATGGGGGCTTCGGTTCGGCGCTCCTTGCGCGCCAGGTTGGCCAAAAGCGCGCTCGGGAGGTGTTCTTCATCGGCGCGAACTACACCGCGCAGGAAGCGTTCGAGATGGGCATGGTCAATCGAGTGGTCGACCACGCCGAACTCGAGAAGGTGGCGCTCGAGTGGGCCAAGGAGATCAACGGGAAGAGCCCAACCGCGATGCGGATGCTCAAGTACGCGTTTAATATGGTCGACGACGGAATGGTCGGCCAACAGCTCTTCGCCGGCGAAGCCACGCGCCTCGCCTACGGCACCGACGAAGCCAAGGAGGGGAGGGACGCGTTCCTCGAAAAGCGCCCGCAGGACTACCGGGGCTTCCCGTGGCACTACTAGGCTCTCTGCCTCTGCCTCTGCCTCTGCGACCACCCTCGAAGCATCTTCGCCAGGAGCCCTCCGCGTGAGTTCGTTCGCGCGCGCGGTGCTTCGGACGGCGACTCGCGAGCTCAAGGCGCGGGCCGATCCCGCGAAGGCGGGGCCGATGGCCGACTACATGAAAACTGCCGATCCCTTCTATGGCGTGCAGAAGCCGCTTCGAAAAGAGGTCTTCAAGATCCTGGTTCAGGATCATCCGATCGAGACCTTCGACCAGTACGAAAGCACCGTGCGGCTCCTCTT
>JBCCZL010000194.1:0-15087 GCA_039187775.1 Myxococcota bacterium | reverse complement strand
CGAAATCGGCAACGGCGGCGCCGCGCTCACTTCCGCCGAACTCGGCAAGAAGCTCTCGTTCTTTCTATGGGGCGGCCCCCCCGATAGCGAGCTTCGCTCCGCAGCGCTCGACGGTTCGCTCACCGACCCGGCGGTGTACGCAGGGCAGGTCGATCGGCTCATCGCCGACGATCGGACGAAAGCCCAGGCCACCGAGGTGCTCGTGGAGTGGCTCGGCCGCGCCCAACTCAAACAGACCGCCAACGCGGACTTCGACGCGCTCCCCGCAGGCAACGAAGAATCGATGAAACGGGAAGTGGAGCTGTTGATCGCCGACGTCCTCGACCGGGACGCGCCGCTCTCCGAACTCTTCAGCGCCACCGACACGTTCGTGAACGGGGATCTAGCAGCGCACTATGGAATCGAAGGTATCTCCGGAAACGACTTTGAGCGAGTCAGCCTCGACGGGACCGAACGCCAGGGCATTCTCACCACCGCGCTGGTGCTCGCCGCCCACGCAAAAGAGGACGGTCGCTCTCCGATGCAGCGCGGCCACTTCCTTGTGAACGAACTCATGTGCCACAGCTTCCCGTCCGCCGCGGGCATGGCGGCGATGGAGCTTCCGCAGGGAGACGGCACGTTTCGCGAACGCTTCGCGATCCTCGAAGAGATCGCACCGTGCACCAACTGTCACCGCACGCTCAACGCGGGGTTCGCCTTCGACATCTTTGACCCGGTGGGACGCCGCTGGGAAAACGACGAGGTGCCGATGGCTGACACCGTGGGATTCTACGACCTGCCTCCCTTCGAGCGGGTCGAGTTTTCGAACACGAGCGAAGCGATCGCAGGCCTCGGGTCCCACCCGGCGATCCCGCGCTGCTTCGTCGCCCAGAGCTATCGGTTTGCTCAGGGCCGGCTGCCGGGGACGCAGGACCGAGAGGTTCTCGAGGAACTCACCGCGGGCTTCGAAACTGACCAGAACATCCTCCAGCTGTTTCGGTCGATCGTGTTGAGCGAAGCCTTTCGCTCGGTCCTTTCGGGAGGTGGACGATGAGGTTCAAGTGGAAGCGCCGTGAGTTTCTTCGGAGCAGCGTCATCGCAGGGTTCCTCGCCCCGGTTGCCGCCTACTGGCCCGACCTCCCTGAGGCGCGGGCGCTCACCGAAAAGCGCAACCTCGTCCTCGTCTTCTTGCCGAATGGCAAGGTCCGGGAGAATCCGTTCATCGAGGGCATGGGCAGCGGATGGAGCTACGCGGAAGGGTTTCGCCCGTACAACGCATTCCGCGACCGTTCGATCGCCATCGAGGAGTATCACTTTCAGAGCTTCATCAATCGCCACTACAACGGCGACCACGGCGGGCACGTCGCGCCGGGTGCGTGCATGTTCACCGGCGACGTCGCCCACGAAACCGGCGGCTCCGGCGATGGCGGAGTGGCCCCGAGCCTCGATCAAATCGTGGCGTGGGACTATCTCGACCGTGGGGTGATCAGCAATCCGCTCCGGAAGTCGCTACCCATCAAGGTCACCGGAAGTAGTTTCCGTTCACCGAGCGTGTTCTTCCAGACGCCCCCCGACTACACGCTCAACCGCACCTACTCGAACCGGATGCAGCCCGTCAGCATGATCGATGCGCCGCGCGAGGGCTTCGATTTGATGTTCGGCGACGTCGCGATGATGAACGGTGGCACATCCGAAGACCTCTGGGCGCAGGGCCGCAGCATCCTCGATGTCCCATCGGCGGAACTCAATCGGCTCAAGACCAATCTGCCGTCCGAAGGCCAGCAGATCATGGACCAGCATCTGCAAGCCCTTCGAGAGCTCGAAACCGGGCTCGCCGACGACGGTTCGATGATCGAGCCACCGCCGCGGCCCGAAGACATTGCACGGCGACCAGAAAACCACGTCGCGATCATGGGCCAGTGGTGGGATATCGTGGACTCGGCACTTCGCCTCGACCGGACTCGGATCGTCACCGTGCAGTACGGCGGCATCGCAAGCCGTTTTCACGTGCCGGAGCTCGGCCTGGGCGCGGTCGGAAACGGCGATGGGAACTCCGGCAGCGACCACCACTCGTACACACACCATGCAGGCGGGCGGGTGCCCGAGTTCATGGACTGGTTCGCCCAGCGGAATAGTGAGCTTCTGACCCGCCTCAGCGGTGGGGGATCGGTCCCCACGGACATCCTCTGCGACTCTGCGGTGATGGTGGGCATGGAGTTCGGCTGGAACCACAACGCCACCGATGTGCCGGTCACCATCTTCGGCGAACTCGGAGGCCACCTCGACGTCGGCAAGGCGGTGACCTACGGAAACGACATCGCCACCTACCACAAGCACACCGGCACCCTTCTCGCCCTGGCCAAGGGCATGGGCGTCGACGGCCTCAATCAGATCGGGCGAGACAACAACGAATACCAGCAGGGCCCGGCTACCGAGCTGCTCGGCTAGCAAGCATCCGGCGCGGATCCGGACCGGCTACGCGATATAGATCTTCTCGCCGTGAAGCTTCATGTCTTTGCGCGCCTTGAGAAGCGTGCGGTCGCCGAGGGCGTGAATGGTCTTTTCGGCGACGAGTCGGAGTCGGCCGGCCTTGGTCTGACTGAGACCTTCGGTCTCTCGATACGCTTCCTTGGCCGTTTCAAGAATTCGGTCGGCCTTCGTTTCGAGCACCCCGACGGCCATCCGAGCGCGGTCGAACTTGCTCCGAAGCTCCTTGCCTTCGAGCTCCGCTTCCTCCACCTGGAGCTTCGCCGTATCCGCCCGAGTCTCGAGTCGGGGAGCCACCAGCACCGCTCCCCGTCGCACCAAGTTGAAGAAAGTCATCGCTCCATGCTGCACGTCGTGGATGAACAGGTGGACGCCCTCGGCCGACTCCATCGTCACCGCCCGACGTCCGCGCAGCGTGACTTCATCGGCCGCTTGAAGCTCGATGCTGCCCTTGGGGGCACGGAAGCTGAGGTCACCGTCCGGGCTGTACACCACGCTTCGTCCTTCGGCCGGTAAATACTCGAAGAGAAGCGCCCCTTCGGCGTTGGCGACGTAGATTCGCTCGCCCCCGGGGCTCCTCGCCACCCCCACTTCGGCTCCGCCTTCCGTGCGAAGGGTGGCGGTCTCTTCACGGCTTCTTCGCTTCGGTTCCATGCTCTCACTTGCTCCCGAGCGGTTTGCCCGCCTGAAAATCTTCCGCCTTGGCCCGGGCGGCATCGGTCGTCTTGACATCCTTCGAGTTCACGCTCGCATAGATGGTTCCCCGGTCCGAGGTCCGATGCATCGACGCCGCCTCCATGTCGGACGCGGTGAGGTCCGCACCGTCGATGGTCGCGTGATCCCAAATGGAAAAGCGCAAGTCGCAGCGATCGAGCTTCGCTCCAGGGAGCTTCGCTCCGGCGAAGTTTCCCTGCGAGATCCGACTCCCCGTGAACACTGCCTTCGAGCCGGTCGCGTCCATGAACTGCGCTCCCCGAAGCTCGCTCCCGGACAGATCGGTTCCGCTCAGCTCCGCCTCGGTGAAATCCGCGTACCTGCCGCGAAGCCGCCGAAGGAGCGCACCCTTGAGCTTTGCGCCACGAAAACAAGCTCCCGCCGCATCCGCCCGCTGAAGCCGAACTCCCTCGAGGTCCGCCTCGGCGAAGTCGGCGCACGAAATCGTCGCCTCGGACAGATCGTGGCGCGCCAGGTTCGCATTTCGAAAGCTCGCGCGTTCGAAGGTCCCGCGGCGGAGCTGGGTCTGCCGGAGATCGACCCCATCAAAGTCCACTCCGGTCGCATCGGCCCCGCTCAGGTCGGCACCAAGGAGCGAAGCGTCGGTCAGGGACGCGCCCGCCATCGTTGCGTCGACGAGCTTTGCGTCGGTGAGATCGGCACCGGCGAACGAGGCATCGGTGAGATCGGCACCTCGGAAGGTTGATCCCGCGCACCGGGCATCGCTGAGGTCGGCCCGCACCAGCGTCGACTCCCCAAAGTCGACGCCTTCAAGATTCGCTCCGCTGAGGACCGCTTCGGTAAGGTCCATCCGACGAAGCGACTGCCCGCCGAGGTCCACCCCGCGAACGGAGCGGCCAACGAACGCATCTCGGGGAAGCTCGGCTCCGCGGAGCCGGGCACCATCGAAACGAACTTCCGCCATGTCCGCACCGGTAAAGTCCGCGCCGCTGCAGTCGGCTCCTTCGAGGTTTGCTCCACGGAGCTTCGCGCCGCGAAGCCGCGCGTTCATCAGCTTCGCGTCCCGCAATTCGACCTCCTCGAGGTCGAGGCCCGAGAGATCCGCGTCGCGGAGGTCCACTTCCGCGAGCCGAGTCCCGCGGAGTGCGTCCGAGCCGAGCGCGCCAAGCTCGAGCCCACTGCAGATCGCACCCGACAAATTCGCCTCCTGCAGGGTCGCCGGAAGCGAGCGGATCCTGCCAAAGTTCACCGTTTGGAGGTCGGCGCGCTCGAAGCGGGCGCCGCGAAGGCTCGCCTCGTCCAGGGAAGCGTTTCGCAAGACCGCGTCGTTGAGGTTGGCCTCGTCGAGGCGAGCCTTGCTGAGATCGGCCCCCTCGCCGACCGCCTGGGCTAGATCGGCGCGAGCGAGATCGGCGTCACTCATCCGACAACGCTCCAGGTCCGCCCGGCGAAGCACGATGCCCGCCATCTTGCAGCCGCTGAAGTTGCACTCGCGAAACACCGCATCGGCTGCCTCCGCAAACTCCAGTCGAAGCCAGCGAAGATCGGTCGGGTCAAACACGGAGTGAGAAAGATCGGCGCGGGAAAAGTCCACCCGCTCGCTGCCAAAGCGCGACTTGAGAAACAGAAGACGCCGGAGATCCGCGTTGGCAAACGATCCTCCGACGATCGTCGACTGGAGGAAGCGACTTCCCTGAAGCTTTGCGAACTGAAACGTGCAGTTCTCGATGGTGACGTCTTGGAACGTGGTTTCCTCGAGATCAAAGCCCGAGAGGTCCAGGTTGCGGAGCGTCAACCGGGTGAGCGCCGTCGCCTTTCGACGGAGCGCGAGGAGCTCTTCGCTGGACTCGATGATCGTCATGCGAGCTTGGTCCGGGTCAGATCGGCAAGCTCAAGGCGAGCCCCCTGAACATTGGCGTTCCAGAACTCAGCGCCGTAGAAGCTGCAGCCTCGCAGATCCGCTCGCGCAAGGTTCGCCGGCTCGAGCTGTGCCTCCAGGAGGTCCGACGTAATGAGGTTCGCCTCCTCGAGATCGGCACGGTCCAGACGAACGCGCCGCATCGGGCACCCCTCGAAATGGGCCCGGCGAAGGCTCGCGTCCATGAAGTTGGCATCGTGAAGAACGGCGAACGAGAAATTGCTCTGGTCGAGCTTCGCGTTGGGGAATCGCGCGCCCTCGGCGTTCACCCGAAGCGCCACCACCTCTCGAAAGTCGGCTCCCTCGGCGCGAAGAAGCGAGAGATTCGCACCGTTGAACCGCGCACCCTTCGCGAGGGCGCCTTCGAAGCGGGTGTCGGTGAGATCGGCGCGAAGGAAGCTCGCTTCGACCACCTTCGTTTGGCTGAGATCGGCCCCGGCGAAGTTCGCATCGTCGAAGGTGCAGGCCTCTAGGTTTGCCGCGACGCCGTCGCACTTTTCGGCGAGGGCCTCCGAGAAGTTCGACCCGGCCAGCTTCGCCTCGCGGAACACCGCGCCCGAGAGCTTTGCTTTGTGAAAGGATGCTTTTCCTTCGGCTCCGCTCAGCGCCACCTCGACGAAGCTCGTCTCCACGAACGACGCGCCTTCGAGCGCCGCCTCCACAAGGAGCGCGGAATCGAAAGTCGCTCCGTCGAGCACCGCGCCTCGAAGGTTGGCTCGCGCGAGATTGGCTCCGGTGAAGTCCATTCCGGGGAGATGAAGCCCCGAGAGGTCGGCGTCGGCGAGATCCCAACCCGCACAGCTTTCGTTCTTTTCCGCGGCAGCTTGAACGCGGCTTCGGCCCGGGGGCGGGGGTTCGGGTTCCGCCTCCGGCGTCGGCTCTTCATCAAGGGACTTGAGCGCCTCGTCGAGACCGGGAGGCGGCTCACCCCCCGGTGGCGTGAGCGCCGCGCGAAGCTCCTCGGGACTGGGTCGGGGCCGCGGCTCGGGCGGCGGGGCTTCTGCGACCTTTCGCATCGCGTCGAGCAACGCCGGAGGCGCACCTTGTTGCTCGAGCCGCAGATAGACCGCCTCCGGCGAGTCCTCCGTTTCAATGCGCTCGAGCTCCGCCTCGGCGACGGGCTCGTCGACCGACACGTCGACCTCCACCAAGCTCGGAGGCTTTGCCTCCACTGCGGGCGGCACGATGAGATCCGGGGGCTCGACGGTCTCCACCGGCTCGGGGGGCGGAACCGTACTCGACCCGCCGCGGAGGCCCCCAAAGAGCACGCTGAGGTCCACGAGAGCACTGCGCGGAGGAAGCGCGCTCCCCGGCGGCCGTGACTCGGGGGCCTTCGCCATGGGAAGAGGCGCGGACTTGAAGAGCGTGAACGCCGCCGACCGATCCGTCGTGGACATCACGGGTGCGGCCTCCGAGTGAGGCGTGGAGGTCACCGGCGGTCGACGAACAAAGAACTCGGTCGGCCGATCGGAACTGCCGTCGGGCTCGTCTTCCTCCGCCACTAGAGCTTCTCCGTCGGCATGGGGACCGCTTCGAACGCCGCTTGCTCGGCGGCCATTCGCTGGAGCGCCGCGTGGTAGTCCGCCTCGTAGTCTCGAATTCCGCGGTCGGTGCCGAGCGGCTCATGGCAGACGAAGATGTCCGCGAAGGTCTCTTCGCTAAATCCCGGAACCTCGCGATTGCCGCGCCATACGCAGCGCACTTCCATCGCTTCGGCGTCGAGGACCACCGTGTCGAGCACCAACGGGACTTCGATCAACGCCGATCCGCGCTCCCGTGCGAGGAACGTCCGTGCTTTGATGCCGGGGAGCTGGCTCCGCACGTGCTGGTGGTCGGGGTGAAGGCCGCTCAGCTCGATCCGTTCATCGCCTCGAAAATATCCGACAATCTGCTGATCGCGGGGCGCCGCATTGAAGTATGAGTAGTCGAAATTCGAGGGAAAGTACGGGAACCGGGTGGTCCTCCAGCGGATGTCGTAGCGTCCCCCGTAGCGAAGTCGGCTATCCCAGGTCTTGGCGATCGGCGCTGCCCCAGCCGGCTCTGGACGTTCGGAGGGCTTGCGGAGCAGAGTTTGGGGAAGCTCGATATTGGGCAGCGGGACCCGTCCCTCGGCGTCGATAGGATCGCGCGCAATCCCCCGACCGACCGGGTTCAGCTTGTAGCCGGGGCCCCCAAAGCTCCGTTCCCAGCGAAGCGGCATTTGATCGAAAGGCACCGGGTCGGTGACGCCCCCGAGCACGCCTTTCTTCCAGTAGCGATCGCCGAGAATCGCGAGCCGCTTTTGAATCGCGCCGAGCCGAAACGACACCACCGCGGTGGACACCCGCTGGCCGCGGGGCGCATGGCAGGTGCCGACAAGAAAGGTCTCCGCCCGGGGCTTGAGAATGGCAAAGTCGGAGTCGTAGACCAGCGAGCGGAGCGGATCGCCATCATCGTAGACGTCCCCGGTGAGAAGCTCCTGCTCTTCGGGAAAGGTCGCCGGACCTCGCGGTGCGATCGAAAACGAGCCCTTGACCACCAGCACCAGCGAAGGGGTGGGTGGTTTGATGGACCAGCGAAGCCAGCCCACTTCGAGCGGCGTGTCCTTGACGACCAGCACGGGACTAGAGGATCGTGCAGCGGGTTCCGCTAAAGGTGAGCTGGCCGTTCTGGCTTTGGATCTGTCCTCCACCGATGTCGCGGATGCCGACGTATCCCGCGTTAAACTTGATCGAGCTATTCAGCGCGCTCACCTCGATCGACGGGACGTTGCCCGCCTTGCCGATGGTGATCCCCGTGGGCGTCACTTCGATTTTCCACAGCCCCACCGTGAGCTCCATCTTCTGCGCGGCGTCGAGGGTCACCGCCCCGGCGTTATCATCGAGGGCCACCCGGTTCAACGGATTGACGGTGCCGAGGGTCACCTTCCGAGTTCGAATGGTGGGGGCCCCGGTGTAGGGAAGACCGACATTCACTTCGTGAGCCTGCATTCCGATCTTCCCCGTGCCACCGGTCGTGCCGCCTGCGTGGATCTTGACGTGATCTCCCGAGTCGACGGTGGTCGACTTTCGGCTGCTCACGTTGGTGTCCACGAGCGACGTGAGGTTGGCGGTGTTCAACCCGTAGACCTCGGCGTCGACACCAAAGAGGAACGGATAGGTGCTCATCAGCACGAGGCCACCGATCGAGTAAAAGCCGCTGAACGCCGGAGAAGCGAGCATGACGCCGCCCGCGCCGTACACCACGCTTCCCGGAAACGCGCCGGATGCGCTGAACGATCCGCCGACTACCCCCGCCACCGCCGCCATCCCCGAAAGCGCGGTCTGGAGCTTCTTGTGCCGGGCGGTTTCCATTCCGCCTTGCCAGATTCCGTAGGCCCCGCGAATCGCCGATCCGAATGCCACGCTTGCGTCAAACGCGGTGAAGATCGCGGCCGCCGTACCCCGGCTCGCCTGAAGGTCCTTGATGCCCTGAATATCCGGAGGATCGGTTCCATTGGCGGCGACCGGCTCCTCGCCGTGGCCCGCCACGATGAGTACCCCGCCCCCGCTCATCATGTTCGCCGAACCGGCCCCCGCCACGACGTTGTCGCCCTTGGCCAGCGTGAACGTGCTGCCTTCCGACGACTGGAGGAGCACATCCTTGGTGCCTTGGAGGAACAGATCGCTCGACGAGCCGAAGGCGTTGATAAAGATGTCGCCCTCGGTGCTGAGTCCGAAGCCATCGTAGGAGTTCCCGGTCGTCCCCGCGAACCGCTTTCCCATGATGAGCTGCGTGTTCTTCGTGGGAACGTGCAGCCGAAAGCGGTTCACCGTCGGGTTATCGAGACCGTCTTCGGTACGGTCCGACGTTTCCGAGCTGCTCAATGCCTCGGCGGCGCTGGTCGTGCTCGTTCCCGAGAGACCGACCGTCGAGGGCTGCCCGCTGAAGCTCAACGTGCCCGAGTGGGTGGTGTTGCCGCTCGCGGTATAGACCACCGAGACCGTGGTGGAGCCGTTGGCGGGAACCGTCGCCGGAGAGCAGGTGAACGGGCTGCCGCACGACACGCTAACGTTCGAGTTCGTTGGGTTCGTGACGGTGACGGTGAGGGTGTTGGTGGCACCGCTGGTCACGGTTCCAAAGTTCAGGCTCGTCGGCGAGACCTCGAAACTTGCGTTGTCTGGCATTCCGCTCCCCGGTTGGTCGTCGACGGTACCACAAACCCGGCGAGCTCCGGAGGCGGTTCCTCCACGGGCCGCGGATCGCTACCCTCCGGGGTCATGAGCGACGAACCCACCGAGCCCACTCCCACGCCGACCGAGGCACTTCGCATCGACTGGTCGACGGAACCGACGCCGGCGTACGTGAACGGTGCCCATGTGGTGCACACGCCGAGCGAGTTTGCGGTGGTGTTTACCGACATGGTGGGGTTTCCGGGCCGGTTGTCTCCCGACGGTGAGCCGGGCAACGAACACGCCGCGATCGCGGCCTCGATTCGGGCGAATCCGACGGTCTACTTCGAGATGCTCTGTGTATTTGCGAGTAACTGGAATCGCTTCGCAAACGAGCTCATCGATCCGCGGATGCGAAAGCCGCGCTTTAAGCTCATCGACGCGGGCGAGTACCAGCTCGAAGGCCTGCCCGAAAAGAACAACGAGGAATAGCCCTCACGGCTAGGCGTCGTCTTCGAACTCCATCAGGATGCCGCTTCGGGTGCGCACCTGGCTCTGGGTCGCATTCTCGCGGGTCACCGGCGTGACGGTCTCTCGGTTCGGAATCGAACCCACGATGACCGGCCGGTCTGGGTCTCCGCCGACGTGTGACAGCATCACTTCCACGCCCACGTGCAGCGGAAAGTGCATGCCGTAGCCCTGCCCTGCCGTCGGCTGGGCCATGCGGATCCAACGCGACGCCCGACCCTGGACGTAGGTGCCGCTGTCGTAGGGAAGACGAACCCGGTAGCGGCCGTCGTCGTCGATCGGGGCGACCATCCCCGCGACTTCACCGTCGATGCGCGCGTGCATCACCCCATCGATTCGAGGCCGTGGCGTGACGCGCGGGGGCCGAAACGGCACGTCGAAGGCCTGCGCCACGAAGCTCATCTCGAAGGGTCGGACCCCGTCCTCCTCGAGGCGAACGCTCTGTTCCACGGCCACCACCACATACTCCTGATCCAGGTCGGGAAGCGGACAGCCCTCGAGGCGGACCCGCGCACCGGGGCGGATTCCCGTGTGCGTGGACGTCCCCTGATAGCGCACCTGTTCCGCGGTCAGCTCCTCCGCCCGAAGCACCGCATAACGCTGCCCCTCGGCTGGGTCGCGAAAGTGCTCCCCGTAGCCCGCGACAAATCCATAGCCCTGAGTGTCGACGTCCGACGTGCCCTCGGGGCTCACCGAGGGGGTTCGCCAGTTGTAGTCACGAAGGTCGACCCGCGCGGGCCGAAGCACCCGCTTTTGACTCAGCCGCCGGACCACCGGCGTATCGCTGCCGTCGAAGTTGGGCTGATACGAGATATCCACCGTCTCTTCGAAGTGCGCGTTGTCATCGCCGAAAACGAGCTTCTCTCGTTCGTCGCCTTGGACAAAGCGGTAGTGGATGCCTTCGTGCTCGAGCAGCCGCTGAATGAACTGAAGGTCCGACTCCTCGTACTGCACGGTGTACTCGCGCGCTGGATAATCGACGAAGTCATCGTCTCCCTGCCCCGGGTCGGGGAGAATCGATGGGTCGGCGGGACTGCGCGCAGAACGGCTGAGCCGAAACTCGAACTCGGTGTCCTCGGTCCATCCAACATCGCGGAGAACCCGCCGAACAATCGCCGGATAGCTCATGCTGTGAAACACGCGAGACCGTCGACCCAGCGCCAGGCGCTGAAGCTCCGGGACAACGGTGATGGTGTAGCTCACCGGGCTCGACGCCATCGGCGGTCGAAGCTCGATCGCCTGCACCACGCCATGGATCGTGTCCATGCCGCCTTCGCGACCAAACCAAAAGCTCACCCGGCGTCGGGTGAGATCGACGAGTGTCGCTTCGTCGAGACCGCCGTCCTGCTCCGTCTGAACGAGAAGCTCGTAGGCGTAGGGGGCGTTGAGCTGGTCCCCTCCCCGAAGGTCGAGGAGTCGCAGGCCCGCCTCCGCCGCCGGCCCTTCGCACTGAAACTCGAGATCATCGATAAAGTATCCTTGGGCCACGCGCTCCTCCGGATAGGGAGGGTATCAGTCACGTGTCCGGTCAGGGGATCGATTCGGGAAGCGCGGACCCACGAAAGAAGTCGGCGCGAAGCCAGTCCTGTGGTGGAAGGTCACCGACCGGAGTCCCCCGGACGTAGTACGCGAACGGCTGGCCGCGCTCCGCATCGATCAGCGCGATCAGGCGATAGCCCTCTGGCTCGCCGGGATCGGGGAAACCGAGGACGAGAGTTCGGCCTCCCACCAGTGCCGCGCGAAGGTCCGGCCGCTCGCTCCACGCCGAATCGAAGTAGGGAAGACGCGCGTGGACGGCGTGGAGAAGATCCTCACCGAGCGTCCCGGGGAGGACAACGCGTCGCCCCCCGATCTGGAAGGTCGTGTCGGGCTCTAAGAGGGCAGCCATGTCGAGGCTCTGCTCGGTGCGGTCGAGGCGCTCGGTGGCGGCGGCTTCGGTTGGATAGGGACCGTCGTAAACCCCAGGAGCGACCCCAAACATCCGGGTCAGCGAGCGAATCACGTGGTTGTGAAGCTCCCAAGTCCCAGAGCGGAGAAGTCTGTCTCGTGAGCAGAGTCCATGGCTCACGGCCTCAGCCCGAGTGACGCGGTCTGGATTCGGAGCCACCTGGTGGCCGTAACATCCGATCAGCTTTGGGCGACCCGCAAGATAGGTCGCTGCCGCACCGAGCGGCTTCCACACGAAGATGCTCATCGCGAAGGCCACGGCCATGGCGAGAAGCCGGTGCCGCCACCGGAGCTGGAGACGTAGCATCCAGATTCCAGCGCCCGCGGCGAGTAGCAGTCCGCCCATCCCCCAGGCGGGAATGGCCGAGACGCCAAGCCACAACGCGACCGCGAGGACGACCAACCGAATCCAGTTCCCCTGCTGCTTATCGCCCACGAGCCACCAACGCTTCAGAGGATATCCAATATTCCGGCCTCCGGCGGAAGCGAACCCGCAAGACGTGAAAGACCCCTGGTCCCTCCGACCCTGGCAGCCGGAGGGTGTTGTCGTCGGCCCGCTTGAGGGAAATCGCCGCGGCGGTGCGTCTGGCACCGAGCGCTGTCGGGGCCAGCAAAGAGGTCGACTCCCCGCGCTAGAACAGCTTGCCGAGGAGCGCGCCGACGTCTCCTCCGCCACCGATCATCGTGCCGATCTCGCTCAGGAGATCGCTCTTCCGAGCGCCCTGCTCTTTTTTCTCTTCCGCCTGCTTCGCAAGACCGCTCATGGCGAGACTCGCCACTACGGGGAGCATCTGCTTGGCGAGCTTCTCGTCGATGCCAAGGGTCTTCGCGGCCTGACCGGCAACCATTCGGGAGACTTCCTTGCTACCGAGCACGTGGCCGAGGATGCCGTTGCCGTCCGCGACGGTTTCCTCTGCGGCGAGGGTTTCCGGCTGGTCGAGGTACTTCGTGTGCTTGCCCGAGGAGATGGCGTCCACCAATGCTTCGGCGCCCCCTTCCTTCTGGGTGTTCTTCTTGAGCCCGTCGGTGATCGCGGGCAGCAGTGCATCCACCGCCCCCGCCGTCGTCTTTTCGTCGAGACCAAACTTCTGAGCGAGAGCCCCTACGGCTGCCTTGCCACCGATCTGCGCGATAGTGCTTTGAAGATCCACGTCCTCTTACCTCCGAAAACTGAACCCTCGATGGTACCGGCAAGGCGCCCAGAGATCGAGAATCAGAAGTCAAAAACGTCGACGGAAATCCGATGGGCAGGAAGCCACGTCTCGTGGACGTGAAGCCACTGGAGCCGGTCGTCGGTCACCGAAAACAGGGCCGTGGCGACCCGAGCATTGTCTGGCGGCGTCGAGGAGCGGGCCGCCCGCTGCCACTCCTCGTAGGTCGCAAGAACATGGTTATCAAACGTACGCCGTACCACCACATTCCGAATCGCGATCCGAAAGTCTGGATTGTTCCCGTAACCGCTCTCGATCGCTGCGAGGAGGTGCCCCCGAGAAAGAAGATCCCCAGCCGGCTGCACCAGCGCGAAGTCCTCGGCGAGGCGATCCGGGAGGCCCGCGTTGAACACCTCCGGACTCTTTTCGGTCGTTCCCGAAAACCACGCGACAAAAAACTCATGAAGCGCGCGCACTTCTTCGACGACCCGATGATGGAGCTCCGGCAACTGATACGGGTCGGACCAGTCCATTGGACCGCTCGAAAACCGGCGAGCGAGCCGCTGGAGAATGAGCGGCCACGCCTTTGAGAAGTAGGCGAAGCCCTCGTTCCAGTCGTCGCCCTCCTGCCACTTTCGATGCTCGAACCGAACATGGGTGAGCCGCGGTCCAATCGGCACCAATGAGACCTGCGCCTCGGTGCGTTCGTTTCGGATCGTCGGAAGCGACGGAGGGAAGTTCCAACTGAACACGAGACGGCGCTCTGGCTCGAAGGACAGCACTTCGCAGCCGTCGCTCCCCCGGTCCCCAGGAGCTGCATCCGGTGCGAAATAGAGCTCGTAGGGTCCGCCTTCCCGAAGCTCGATATGGCTGTCCGACGCGAAGAAACTGCGCACGCCCTCGTTGGTGGTCCACGCCTTCCATACGTCGGAAAGCGGAGCATCGACGGTGATCTCTTCGACGATCGTGCGAGTCATCGCCCGAGGATAGCCTGGCAACGCGGTCGCGTCTGGGGCCCGTCACGTCGCAGCCAAAGAAATCGGATAGGCTGAGGGCTCCGTGTTGGGAAGATTCGCGGTCCTCATCCTCTTTATCGCCGCCTGCGGACGGCTGAACTTTTCGGGCCAAGAGGAAGCGACGAGCGATGGGGCCACGGCAGCTGACGTGACTGACGCAGAGCTCCCGGAAGGGTCTCGCGACGCCGATGGACCTGCGGATGGTTCCCCCCCGAGCTGCGGACCGAGCACCTGTCCGGCCGCCGTGGGCTTGGCGAAAAGCTTTGGCTCGAATGGCATCGACTACGCGTTCGGGCTCTCCGTTGGGCCCACCGGCCAACTGGCCATCGCAGGGTTTGCGGCGGGCCCCGCCGATCTCGGTGGCGGCGTACGACCCAAAGTCGGCATTCACGACATCGGCGTCGCCTCTTACGATGGCGACGGCGACCATCTCTGGTCTTCGTTGTTTGGAGGTCCCGGCTTCAACGAAGCGTACTCCGCCGCCCACGATACGAACGGCAATATCTTCGTCGCCGGTCGCTTCAGCGGTATGGGGACCGACTTTCAAGAAGAGTCGGTCAGCTCCGAGGGGCAGGATGACGCGTTCATCGCAAGCTTCACCCAAGATGGCGGAGTCCGTTGGGTCACTTCGTTCGGGGGGAACGCGAGCGACCGAGCCCGTGGGGTTGCCGTATCGGGCGACGGTCGAATCGTTGCCGTCGGTCGAGTCGAAGGAGACGTCGTGCTCCCCGACGACGACATCTCCGCCATCGGCGGCCAGGATATCGCGGTATTTGTGGTGTCGCCCAACGGCCGCCTCGAGTGGGCGCGCGTGTTTGGCTCAACCGGAAACGACGCCGCGATCGCCGTTGCCGCGAGCGCAACTGGGATTTACGTATGCGGCCGCTTCGGAGGCCCGCTTCGGGCCGACACCCAAGAGCTCACCACCATGGATCAAGACGGCCTACTGCTTCGGCTAAGCCTCGATGGCGAAGTGGAATGGGCCCGTGCCATCGCCGGCGTCGGGGCTGCCTCGTGCCGCGCAATCGCGATCGGAATCGATGACAGCATCATCGTCGGCGGATGGTACGAAGGAACCGCTCGACTCGAGAACGAAACCCTGAGCACGGCGGCGGGCCAGGACGCCTTCATTGCCGGCTACCAGCCCGACGGTTCGCTCATCGGGGCGCGCAGATTTGGTGGCCCGGGCCAGGACCGCATCAATGGACTAACCGTCGACCGAAGCGGCAACGTCTACGCCACCGGCTGGTTCGAGG
>JBCCZL010000193.1:0-15131 GCA_039187775.1 Myxococcota bacterium | reverse complement strand
GAATCCGCCGCCGCCTCCGCCTCCGTCTTCGAAGAATCGGTTCTGGCCGCGCCCCCCAGCCAACGGTCCAAATCCGTCAGGACGGTTGGTAAGAGGCGAACCCTGGAAGCCGCCGGGCCCGGGTTCGGCTCCGTAGGCGCTGACATCGATGGTGCCGCGGAGCTCGACGGATCCGCTGGCCAGGATCACCAACCCTCGCTCTCCGGTGACCCGAAGCGTGGCGCCATCGCCGATCCGGAGATCGCGCACCTGGAGGACGCACACATCCGGACCGTTGTTCCCCTGGTTCTCCACCGAGCTCTCCGCCTCGAGGCCCTGGCACTCGGTGGTATCCAGGAACGCCTCGGGATCGGCGAGGTTGAGCGACCGTGCCTCCAGATCGAACAGGTCTCCCGAGACATTGCTGGGCACGAACGGAGCACAGGCGTCGTCGACGCACCCGAGAGGACACGGCTCGCGGGTCTCGACACCGGCGGTGCAGGTGACCAGAGAGTCTCCTTCGCACTGGCTTCCTTGGAACTCACACATCGGTGGGGGCACCACCACGTCAGGCACCTCCACACGATCGGGCATGTTTACATCGGGCACCGTGCCGTCGGGAGTTGCGTCGGGGATCACGCCGCCATCGGGTCCGCCCGGAAAGTCGGACGGGTCTGGATTTACGATCGCACTACACCCCAGCAAGGCGAAACTGAGCAAAGAGCTGCTCAGCAGAGCACTGCTCCGCGAAATACGACCGCGCGAGGTATACGGGCCCCCCACGAGCACAGAAGTCCGATCCATAGCCAAAGCTCCGGCGCTAAGAGTGGCACATGGGACGTCCGGTTGCTCGTGCTTGATTTGCGAGAGCCCAACCTCGACTCCTTAGTTTCAACTCTTCAGTACGGTCAGAATTGGTGACTTCTTTGCCTGGGCCACGGCCGGGGATACGGTAACGCCGGATGGGCATCGACGGCTGGATAAGCTTAGGAGTGACGGCAGCGATCGTGCTCGCCATGATGGCCAACGTCGCCGGCCCCGACATGATCATGGTGGCTGCCCTCGCCATTCTCCTCGCCACCGGGGTAATTTCGCCCGCCGATGGACTGGTTGGCTTCGCGAATCCGGGAGTCCTGACGGTGGCCGCCCTGTTTGTGGTCGCCGCCGGCCTTCGCGAGACCGGGGGCCTCGACTTCGTCGCCCGCCGCCTTCTCGGACGGCCAACCTCGGTGGCCACCGCCCAGATCCGTCTCATGACCCCGATCGCGGCGATGAGCGCGTTCCTCAACAACACCCCGGTGGTCGCGCTGATGGTTCCGATCGTGACCGACTGGGCTCGCCGCACCGGCCTTCCTTCGTCGAAGCTTCTGATTCCTCTCTCCTACGCGGCGATCCTTGGAGGCACGTGCACGCTCATCGGCACCAGCACCAACCTCGTGGTCGCAGGCCTTGCGGAAAGCGCAGACCCGAACCTGAAGATCAACATGTTCGACCTGACGTGGCTTGGCCTTCCCGCCACGGTGGTGGGAATCACCTTCATCGTGCTCACGTCACGATGGCTCCTTCCCGCGCGGCGCTCGGGCGCGGAGAGCCTCGATGACCCGCGACAGTACAGTCTAGCGATGGAGGTCACCGCTGACGCTCCGGTGGCCGGACAAACGATCGAAGAGGCGGGCCTTCGCCAGCTTCCCGGCCTCTTTCTCGTGGAAATCGAGCGAAACGGCGATGTGATCGTGGCTGTCGGGCCCGAGGAAAGGCTCCGCGCCGGAGACGTCCTCGTGTTCGCGGGGGTCGTGGACTCGGTCGTCGACCTTCGAAAGATCCGAGGCCTTCGCCCGGCCACCGACCAGGTCCATAAGCTTGTGCAGCCAACCCACCGACGACGGCTCGTCGAAGCAGTGGTCGGGGCTCAGTCGGTTCTCGCCGGAGCGAATGTGCGCGACAGTCGTTTTCGATCCAAGTTCGGCGCAGCGATCATCGCCGTGCATCGGCGCGGGGCACGGATTCCGTCGAAGATCGGCGACATCGTACTTCAGGCGGGCGACACGCTCCTCCTCGAAACCCATCCCGGTTTTGCGCGGGCCCATCGAAACGACAAAACCTTCGCGCTGGTGAGCGAAGTCGCGGGAAGCTCGCCTCCCCGCCACGACCGGGCTTGGGTCGCAGTGCTGATTCTCTTTGCCATGGTCGCGCTCAATGTCATGGGTGCGCTGCCTCTCCTCACCTCCGCACTCCTCGCCGCCGGCGCGATGGTGGTGTTTCGATGCCTAAGCGGGGAAGACGCCCGCCGCGCCCTCGACCTTCGAGTCCTCTTGACCATCGCCGCCTCGTTCGGTGTCGCCGCGGCATTGTCCCAGTCGGGCGCGGCGGCAACGCTGGCCGACGGAATCACGGACATCGCGAAGCCGTTCGGACCCGCCGGGCTCCTGGTGGCGCTCTACATTCTCACCGCGACGATCTCGACGATCGTCGGCAATAACGCGGGTGCTGCGCTGATGTTTCCGATCGCGTTCGCGCTCACCGCCACTCCCGGTGTCGATCCCAAAGCAACCCTCCTGGTGCTCATGATGGCGGCGAGCGCCTCATTTGCGACGCCGATCGGATACCAAACCAACCTCATGGTGTTTGGGCCAGGGGGCTACACCTTTGGCGACTTCTTTCGCGCGGGGGTTCCGCTTCAGATCGTGGTCGGCGTGGTGTCCATCACGATCGCCCTCGCGCTCTTCTAGCAGGCTGTTGCAAAAGGCCCGTGGGTGGATCCAGCTTCGCGACGGTGCCGGTCGCGCCCGCGAGCCGACGAGGAATAACCGAGTTATTTTGAGGAGGCAGGCCGAAGGCCGGTCGCGGGTGCGAGCGGTGCCGTCCCGCGCTGGAGGCGCGTGCGGAGTTTTGCAACAACCTGCTAGCGCGTCGGGATGTGGAACGCGATGTGGGGGCTCTCCGTTCCGTCAGAGAACGCGGCGCCCCAGAGCGAAATCAATCGCATCGACATCGTCTGCACGTCCCCCGTCTGGACGAAGCCGCAGGGCTGGGCACCGCACAGCGGCCGCATGGCGTCTTTGATCGGGGAGAGCTCTTCGGTGGCCGCCTCGAAGCGCCAGGTAAATGCGCCGTGCTCGAGCGGCGGCGGACCTTCCTCTTCGGCCGCGGGAACCGGCGCCGGCACCCCGTCGAGCATCGCCGCCGGCGTCGGCGTAGTTTCCTCGACCGTCTCGCCTCCGAACCGCCGAAACTCGACTTTGAGGGCCTGACCCCGAGCGAAGAAACGGAGTTCGAGGTTGCCGTCGCTCGGGGTGTTCGCGGTGTGGTGGGTGCAGTCGACGTAGTGGTCGCGGCGGCAGCCGGTGTAGGCGGCTTCCCAGCCCGCGACCCAATCGGCCCAACGGCGTTGATACTGCCCGGGCATCTCGACGGGGTCTGCGTTGGCGTCGGTGACATCGTAGCTCGTGACGACGAGCCAACCACTACTGCTCGTGGTGTTCGGCGCCCGCACTTCGAAGCCTACGGTGTTCACGTTGGCGGCTTTGAGCGTCTTCATCATGAACGCGAGCGTCTGATATGGCGTATTGGCATGCAGACGGACCCGAGCGCTGCTTCGCGCAGGCCCGCTCTGGAGGCTGTCGCGAACTTTGCCGATCAACCCGTCCGCGTGCTCTCCATCCGGCACGTATCCGCCGGTCATGTCAAAGAGCTTCTGCCCTTCGAGGCGAAACTCGGTGGGGCTGATTTCTACGCGCGCTCCACCGGACGGCTCCGAGTCCTGGTGCCGGTGCGAAATCGGAAGCTCCAGGGTCCCAACGATCGGTGTCGTGTCGTCGGTGGTGATCGTCTCTTCTTCGTCACAGGCGAGGAGAAGACACAAGGCGAGGGTCGATAGGATCAGCGAGCGCATGGTCGGCGATGATAGCCGAACCCCTCCCGTCCCGCTGGGAAACAAACGCTTGGCCCGCTGGGAAACAAACGCTTGGCCCGCTGGGAAACAAACGCTTGGAGAGAAGAGCATGACGGCGAACGGGAATCCGTTGGTGTGGACTCTACCGCGTGCGGTGTGCGCCTCGGTGACCTGCCAAGGAGACGCGCGTGGAAAGCTCGCGCGCGTAGAAAACCGAGCCGACGAATGCAAGCGCTCCACAGAGTTTTTGCAAGTCCCCCAACGGGGCCTCCCAACGATTCGCTCCGCACTCTTGGTGCCTCCGAATCAATGGCTTATACCTCAATCGGTGACTCGCCCTGCCGTGTTCCAGGCACTCGGATGCAGAGGGAGAAGGCCTGCGCGTTGGCCATTTGGCCCGTGCGTCGTCGGCATGACCTTCGTGTCGCGGGCATGGTGTTTGGGAACCGCATCCTTCCTGAGAACCGCATCCTTCCTGAGAACCGTGTTCTGTCTGGGAACCGCATTCTTCCTCGGAACCGCATTCTTCCTGGGAACCGGGCTGACGCCTTCCGTCGCGATCGCCCAACAAGCCGACGAGGGCGAGGGCGAGGGCGACGACTCGGTGTCTGATCCTGGCGATTCCGATACGGGCGAAGAAAGCGACACCGAAGAAGGAGAAGAAGAGCGAGCCGAAGCGGTGGACCCCAACGCCTTGACGCCGCCCGTGCTCGTCGAGTCCCCCGAAGTCGTGCTTCCGGACGGCACCGAGCCGCTCCCGGACGATGCGGCCGTGGGCCTCCGCATTACCATCAGCGTCGACGGGTCCGTCGACGAGGTGGTCATTGAACAGCCGCTCCGTGAGGACATCGATGCGCTCGTCGGGGAAGCGGCGCGGCAGATGCGCTTCGAGCCAGCCACCCGCGGAGGCTCGCCGATCCCCGCGCAGATTCGGTTCCGCTTCCGTGTGTCCAATCCGCCCGAGGAACCGCCACCGGAAGACGTCCCGCCCTCGGAAACCGAGGGGGCCGCCGGCGACGGGACAGGAACAGAAGCGGGACCATCCGAAACGGGTGAGGCCGGAGAGACCCCCGCCGAGCCTCGATTCGAAGGAGACGGCGAGCTCGAGTTCGGAGCCTCGGCGACCATCGAACGCCCTGAGCCCGGCGCGGCGACGCGGATCACCCTCACCGCCGAAGAGCTCACGACGGTTCCCGGCACCTTCGGCGAACCGCTTCGGGTCGTCGCCACCCTGCCTGGCGTCTCCCGCACCCCGTTCGGTCTCGGCTTCTTCGTCGTGCGCGGTGCGTCCTTCGAAAACACCGGGTTCTTCGTCGACGGTTACCCGGTGCCGCTTCTCTACCACCTGGGGGCGGGACCCGCCGTGCTGTCCTCGCGCTTCGTGGAGAAGCTCAATTTCTATCCGGGCGGCTTTCCCGCGCGCCTCGGCCGCTTCAGCGCCGGCATCATTTCCCTCGAAACCGCGCCGCCGGAGTTCGATCGGTTTCATATCGAAGCCGAACTCGATCTCTTTCGCGCGAGCATCCTGGCGGTAAGCCCGCTCGGCGACGACGGGATGGCCGCGGCCGCGTACCGGCGAAGCTACTACGATCTGATCCTGCCGCTGGTCACCGACGGCGTCGAGCTCTTCTACCAAGATTGGCAGGTACGGGCCGACTACGACCTTTCGCCCACCCTCTCGGCCTCGCTCTTCTATTTCGGCTCGGAGGACTCCTTCGACACCACCCAGGCCGCCGGCTCGGGCGTCGGCGATGAGACCAACAACTCCGCCTTCGGCTACGCGTTTCAACGCCTCATCGGAAAACTCGTCTGGCGCCTCCCCGAAGATGCGCGACTCACGCTCTCCGGCATGGTGGGCGTCGACGATACCTTCTTTGAGTCCCTCCAAGCCGGCAACGACCCGGTTCGCCTCGACATTCACGGCGACTACCTCGGAACGCGATTCGAAGCGTACGTTCCTCGGGGCGACCACTTCGTCTCGACGCTCGGCATCGACGTCTACGCCACGATCTATCGCGCAACCTCGAGCTTTCCCATTCCCCCGGGCCTCGGCGAAATCCCAAATCCCGGCGGCCCCACCGACTCCGAGGAAATCGAGGTCACCCCGATCGTTCTGTCCGCCGCTCCCTACTTCGAACAGGTGTTTAAGTTCGACCCGTTCGAAGTGAGCGCCGCGCTTCGCCTCGAATACCTTCGCTACGCGCGCGTCTCCCGGGTCGACCTGGACCCTCGGGGGGTGATTCGCTTCAACCCGATCGAAGCGCTCACGGTGAAAGCGGCGAGTGGCCTCTTCACTCAGCCGCCGCAGCCCTTTCAGATCGACTTCGACTTCGGCAACCCGTCGCTCCTGCCCACCCGATCATGGCAGAGCTCGGTTGGTGTGGAGCTCAATCTTCCGTGGGACATCTACGTCGAGTCCACCGCCTTCTACTCGCGGATGTTTCAGCTCCCCCGCACCGTCAATGACTTCGTCTTCGACGAAGTAAGTCAAACCCAGCGGCGCCAAATCTACGCCGACGACGGCGAGGGACGGAGCTATGGGGTCGAACTCCTCGTCCGCCGCGAAGTCGACGAAGGATTCTACGGCTGGCTTTCCTACACCCTCGCCTGGAGCGAGCGATTCCTCGATGGAAGCGACCCCGTCCCGTTCTTCTTCGATCAGCGCCACACCCTGAACTTCGCTGTGAGCTACGCGTTTAGCGGCTGGCGCTTCGGCGCACGCTTCACCCTTTCCACCGGTCGACCGGACCGTCCGATCCTCGACTCCGAGTCCGACCTCGACGCAAGCAGCTTTATCGCGATTCGCGGCGGGCTTACCAACCGGCTTCCGACCTACCATCAGCTCGATATTCGCGTCGACCGCGAGTTCGAGTTCAGCGAGCATTTTCGCGGGTCGGTCTACATCGACGCACTCAACGTTTACAACGCGTCGAACACCGAAGGGCGTCTCTACCAGTTCGACTTCCGCGAAAGCGCCCCCCTTCCCGGCCTTCCGTTCCTCGCGACGATCGGCGTTCGACTGGAGTACGACTGATGAGCATGCTGACCCGCACCGCGGTGGTTGCACTGTTCGCCGGAGCCGGGCTCACCGGCTGCATCGACACCGACTTCGAACCAAAGTGGAAACTTCAGGACTGGCGAGTGCTGACGATGGTGGTCGACCCTCCGAGTTTCCGCCCCGGCGAACAGGTCACCTTTACGCCGATGGTCGTCAATCCCACTGGCGGAACCGAGATCCCCACCGGCACCCTGACTCCCACCGCGGGCGGCGGCTTTCGTTGCGATGGGGGCACCTGCTTTCTTCTCACGCTGTGCCTACGACCGGATCGAACGCCGGGCCTCAGCGGCATACAGTTCGATCCCGAGGTCCCGTCGCAAGGCTGCGGCGACGCGCTCGGGTTCGTCGGCGTACCGGAGGCGATCGCCAGCGAGACGGACCCATTCGTGGTACGGCCCGACGGGAGCGCGGTGCTCGACTCGAGTTTTGTCGAAGGCTTTCTCGCCGACGCAACCCTCGAAATGACCGCGGCGCAGCTGGGGCTTCCGGAAGAGCTCGTTGACCGAGCGCTCCGCGAGGTCGGCCTGACGGTGACGGTAGAGATTCGTGTGCTGGAAGAGATCGATGGAAATCAGGTCCAGCACCGGGTCGCGTTTAAGCGCGCGCTCGCCCGCGCCGATGGGTGCGTTCCCGCCGCCGAAACCCCGTGCCCCGGCCAGAATCCGCCGGAGCCCGAGTTCAGCATTCGGCTTCGTGAAGATGCCGAGAACGACGCATCGTGGGTAAGCGCGCGCCACGTCGACTCCTCCTTTGCCTGCCAGTTCTGCGACCGCCAAGACGACGGGACATGCCTTCCCAACAACCGTGAGCTAGTGCTCCTTCCGAATCGGGAATACATCCTCGATCCCATCGATGTGTCCCTCGACCCGAACGACCCGGAGAGCTGGATCGAGGAGTACACCGTCCTCGACATCACCGGTGATTTCGTCCGCGCAACGGAAGGCGCGTTCTACACCTGGTATGCGACCGACGGGAATATCGATCGGCACGGAACGAATGCGCCTGCCGACGAAGAGATTTGGACCACTCCCGAGGAGCCGGGCGCCTACCCGATTTGGATGGTGGTGCGCGACGGTCAGGGCGGCACCTCCGCCTGCCGGCTCGACCTCCGCGTGGGGGGCTGAAGGCGTCGGACGCGAACTTCCGCTACAACTGGCGGATGCCCCGATTTCCTGCTGTCTCCCCCGTGGTTGAGTCGCTGTCCGCCGGCGTGTTTTCCGAGCTCGTCAAGCGCGCCCACGCCATGGAAGGACCGGTGTATCCGCTGCACGTGGGCGACACCTACCGCGACCCGCTTCCTGCAGCGCGGGCAGAGAACCAAACGAGCACCGCGGGTGACCGGCTTCACAACTATGCCCCGGTTCAGGGCATGCCCGAGCTTCTCAACGCGATCGTAGAGCGCCTGAAAGCCCGCACGGGACACGCGATCGACCGAAGCAACCTTCAGGTGATGCCCGGCGCTACCGCAGGGCTCTCGGTCGTGGCGAATGTGCTGCTCGACGCCGGCGACGAAGTCATCCTGCCATCCCCGTACTGGCCGCTCATTCGTGGAATCATCGCCGCACGGGGGGCTCGTCCCGTCGAAGTGCCCATGTTCGATCGACTCGGCGACGAGGACGATGACCCCGAGCGCGCGGTAGCCGAAGCGATCAACGACCGAACGGTCGCGCTCTATCTCAACAGCCCCAACAACCCCACCGGAGCGGTCCTTCCGCCCGAACTCGTGACCCGCCTCCTCCGGCTGGCAAAGAAACACGACCTCTGGCTGATCTGCGACGAGGCCTACGAAGAGCTGTGGTTCACCGAGCAACGGCCCGACCCGATCTGGGCCCACCCGCTGGCCCAGGACCGCGTCCTCGCCACCCATACTCTCTCGAAGAGCTATGGCCTTGCCGGCGCCCGCGTGGGTTTCACCCACGGCCCCTCGTCGGTGATGCGGGCGGTCCGGGGCGCCCAGACCTTCAAGACCTACTGCGCGTCCCGACCGATGCAGCTCGCGGCGGCGCAGGCGCTCCGGCTCGGCGACGGCTGGCTCGATGAAGCCCGCAGCGAGTATCGGCGGGCCGCCGAACGAAGCGCCGCGCTTTTGGGGATCGCTCCGCCGGCCGGCGGCACCTTCGTGTTCTTCGACGCCCGACCCCACTATCGCTCGGGAGAGCACCTGTTCGCGTTTCTCGAACGATGCCTCGAAGCGGGCGTCCTTCTCACGCCGGGCTCGGCCTCCGGGGCGGCGTATCAGGACTGGGTTCGCCTCTGCTTTACCTCGGTCACCCCCGAGGACCTCGAGGACGCACTCGAGCGGCTCCGGCCCCTTCTCTCGTCCTCGTCGTGACGTTTCCGGCGTGCATGATCGCCGGTTCTGTGCTCCCCTAGGGCCCATGTCGCTCGCGGTGCGATTTTGGGGGGTGCGTGGAAGTATCGCCTGCCCCTCCGCAAAGCACGTGGAATTCGGCGGAAACACCAGCTGCATCGAGCTTCTCGGCACGCCCACTCCGATCATTTTGGACTCGGGCACAGGCATCCGAAAGCTCGGCGAGACCCTCCTTGAGCGCGACGTCAAGCGAGCCCACATTCTCCTCACCCATACCCATTGGGACCACATCAACGGGTTTCCGTTCTTTCGACCGGCGTACGAAGAGGGCCGGTCGTTTCACATCATGGCGGGTCACCTCAAGGAGAAGGGCGGAGTTCAGCGGGTCCTCGCGGGCCAGATGACGGCGCCGATGTTTCCGGTGCCTCTCGAGAATCTCCGCGCGGACTTCGACTTCGACGATTTCGAGGCCGGGGCTACGTTCGACCTCGACGGCACGGTGGTCAAGACCGCAGCCTTGAATCACCCCGATGGTGCAACCGGCTATCGGATCGAGCAGGGAGGCAAATCGGTCTGCTATGTCACGGACACCGAGCACGTGCCCGGTCGGCGTGACGAGCGAATCGTTCGACTGATCGAGAACGCCGACCTGTTGATCTACGACAGTACCTACACCGACGAGGAGTACCTGGACCACGTGGGGTGGGGGCACTCGACCTGGCAGGAAGGCGTGCGGCTCTGCAAGGAGGCCGGGGTCGACCAGCTGGCGATCTTTCACCACGAACCCGACCACGAAGACGACTTCATGCGCCAGGTGGAGATCGACGCCAAGAAAGAGATGGACCGTTCGCTCGTAGCCAAAGAGGGCATGCTCATCGAGCTCTGAGGATGAAGCTCCTCCGACCGACATCCCCCGAGTGGGTTCGGGCGGTGCTCGACGACTTCGACGCATTCCTCCTCGACCACGCGGCCAACGAGCGAAAGGCGTCGGCGACCGCGCTCCACTTCGTCGCGCACTACCCGGATCGCCCCGAGCTCTGCGAAGCGCTGATCGCGGTTTCGATCGAGGAGCTCGAACACTTCTCGAAGACCCACGCACTGCTTCGCGACCGAGGTCTCGTGCTTCGAAGCGATGAGAAAGACCGCTACGTCGGAGCGCTTCTTAAGGAGCTCCGACAAGGGCGAGATCTCTATTTTCTCGATCGACTTCTCGTAGCGGGGGTCATCGAGGCGCGCGGCTGCGAGCGCTTTGGACTTGTTGCCGAGGCCCTTTCTCCGGGACCCCTCAAAGAGTTTTACGAAGACATCACCCGGTCCGAAGCTCGGCACCACGGGCTCTTTCTTCGACTGGCGCGCCGCTACTTCGAGGAGGCGATGGTTCGGCCCCGCCTCGATGAGCTCTTGCAAAGAGAAGCCGACATTCTCGAGGCCCTTCCGATTCGGGCGCGGCTCCATTGATCTCTAGCGGCCTTCGAAACATCCGGCGCTATCTCGATCGCTTCGCCGAGCCCGCCCCGCTTCCGAACACTCCAGTGGTCCGTCACGCGGTCGTGATCCCGGCGTTCGCCGAGGGCGACGGTCTCGTCCCGGCGCTGGCGTCGCTTCCCCGAACCGCGGGCCCGACCGCCGCGATCGTGGTGGTGAACGCTCCCAAAGACGCGACCGCCGACGAACGGCGCCGGACCCAAGAGAGCCTTGAGGCGCTGGCCAGCGCCAAAGACGCGCTTACGGGGATCACTCTCCTGCTGGTCGAGCGAACGTCGGAAACCCACCCTCTCCCGCGGAAGGAAGGGGTAGGCCGGGCACGAAAGATCGGCTTCGACCTCGCGATTCGGCTCTTTGCCGCAGGCAAGCTTCAGTCCCGGTTCATTCACACCACCGACGCCGACGTGCGGCTTCCCGCGACCTATCTTTCCGCCACCGATCGAGTCGACAAGCACGCGGTCGCCGTCACCTACCCCTTCGAACATGCGATCGTCTGTCCGGGAGACGAAGCGTACATCGCCGAAGGCCGAGCGTACGACGCGTATCTTCAACATTACGTCGACGGTCTCCGCTACGCGGGGTCGCCCTACGCGTATCACACGGTCGGCTCCACGCTCGCCATTGATGTCGAGGCGTATGCCGCGGTGCGCGGCATGCCGAAGCGCGCAGCCGGCGAGGACTTTCACGTCCTCAACAAGCTCCGGAAGCTCGGGCCCATCGACACGGTCTCGAGCGATCCCCTTCGCCTATCGTGCCGACCGTCTGAGCGGACGCCCTACGGGACAGGACAGAAGGTGCGCGAGTGGAGCGCCGGCGCCCCGATGTTCTATCACCCACAGGTATTCGCCGGCCTTCGGCGAGTGCTGGACGCGGAGCCCGAATTTCGTGGGGGAAGGACTCCGGAGTTTGGCGCCGATGCCCTCGGGCGACACGTCCGCGACGCGGTCGACGAGCTCGGGATTCGGGGTGCGGTGGCCCGCGCTCAAACTGCCGCCCGCACCCCGGCCCAGCGGAAAGCAAAGTTCGACCTCACCCTCGACGCGCTTCAGACCCTTCGGCTGATCCACGGCCTCGAGCGCCGCGGCTACGAGAAGCTGCCCGACCGCCAGCTGCCGAATTCAGACTAGTCTAGGCAAGGACTACCTGGTCAGTTCGGGTGGTAATAGATCGGCGACGTCCAGGCGCGCTCCTGGATCGTCCGGGCTCGCTCAGGATCGCAGCACGCGTAATGCGGGTGATCCTCGGAAAGCGTCGCGCAGTCGAGGGAGAGGCCATTGCAGATGTACTGGCTCCATCGGCAGCTGGGGTTTTCGACCACGCGCGCGTAGTAAAACGCAGGCGCGTCGGGATCGAAGGTTGGATCCGTGTAGCTTCCACAGAGGGTGTCGAAGCCGTCGCCGACCGGCGTGCAGGTCGCCACGTCAACGCTCGCTCCGTTGTCGGGGTCGCCAGCCACTGCGATGACTTCTTCCCGAGACATCCCGTCTTCGGCCCAGCCCTTGATGATCTCGATGCGCTGAAGCGGATTGGCCATCGGGTCGCGCGCCGCGCTCACCACAAACCGTAGGGCCGCGGATTCGTTTCGCTCGAGCGTCCCACCCATCGGCACGCCCGACGCATAGCCATCCGCGACCAGCGTCGAACGGTCGCATAGGTCCTCCGGCAGATCGAAGCCGCCGAAGAACCGAACCGACATCCGCGTGCCGCTCGTGGCGTACGTCTCGCGCCGCTGCATCGCGTCAAAGAGCGAGTCGCGGCTGTTTTCCTCCGCCCAGAGCACCGCCAGCCCCCCGGGCGACGTCGTAAACCCACGTACCAGCGGAACGCCGCCTACGGCGAGGGCTTCGTCCGGGTCGTCATCACTATCGCCCTGATGCCCTGGCCAGTTGTCTTCATCAACCCCACCGAGGAGCGCATTGTGCGAATCGCTGCTCCCGATAAACCCCATTTCGAATGGGTTTTCGCCGATGCGGAGCTGTTCCCCAAGGCCGCGACGGAGCGCCCCGCGAACGAGGTCGGACGGCGAAAAGCAGCCCCCGAGAAACCCGACCCCGGCCCCATCTTCGCAGACCTCGGCACAGTCTTCGGCGTCGGTCGGCGCCCCGGTACAGATCGAGGCTTGGAGGATCTCAAAGTCGCAGAGCTCATCCTCGCTCGCGAGCGGGCTCGGCGCACCGAGCACGCATTCGGAAGACCCCTTGTGCTGGTAGAGCTCGACCAGCGGTTCATAGAGCTGGCGGCGCTGCGCAAGGGCCGCGTCGTAGGGCTCCTCCGCGTCGTTCTGAAGCCGAAACATGAGACCCGAACCAAGGTTCGAGTTGTGGGGGATGACGAGCGCGTCGCAGGAGGTGCCGGTCTCTCGACAGTTCAGGTCGAGCGCATCCCAAAGCTGCTCGGGACTCGGCGCATCGACATATCCCACCGGTGACACGGGTACCGTACGATTGCGAAAGTAGACGTTTCGATGAATGTTCGACCCGATCGGAGCGGCGGTCCATTCATAGGCAACAAACGTCGTAAAACTGCATTCGGCGCTCCGGTCGTAGGACTCCTCGGCGGCGTTCTGAATCTCTTCCCACGCCATGCCGCCGGTGCGACGGCAGAGCTCTGGATCATTGGCGCAAAGCCCGGTGAGCGGCGGGGGCCGGAGAAGAAACACGGTGGTGAGCTCCCCAAAGTCCCCGATCACGGAGTTTCCTTCGCGGTAGGTTTCGCAGGTCAAGGTATCGAAGCCGGGGGCGTTCGAATCGAAGCAGAGACTCGACTCGGTCAGGAACTCGGCGTGATCGGTGACCGCGGCAAAATCGAGCGGCCGTCGAAGCTGAGCCATGCGGGTGGGGTTGCCCGCGGCATCGTAGGGCGGAAGGCCGATGGGCTGACCTTTGGCATAGTTGTACGCGTCCCGCGGCCGGGTTCGCACATCAAAGGTCACCGCATCGAAGGACAGGGCGGTGTGCGCGTGGAGGTCGCCGAAATATGCGTTTCGGAGCTCGTTTCGGCCGCTGCACGCTTCGCGCTCGTCGGGCAGCATCACCACACGAGGCGGGGCATCGCCGGTCGCGTCGCCCGCATCGGCGTCCGAGCTCGCATCGGCCGAGGCTGCGTCGTCGCCGCAGCCCCCTAGCCCCGCAACGAGGAGCCGCGCCAGTGCGCCCCACACCACGGCGCTCGGGTCGACCTTCCGCCGGACGAACCCGCTCGGAAGCCACAGAGCCCCATGAGTTCTACACCCGGACGATTGCCGCACGGGTCCCACCCTAGGGAAACTCGCCCGTCAGGACCACCTTTTGAAATCACGACGAATCCGAGAATGGGAACTTCCATCGGGGAGCGCTGTCGAACCCGCGTCTCCCCTGCCGAAGGAACGATCGATGGTCCGGACCGCCTATTTCGCCGCCGCCGCAGTCTCCACCCTGATTCTCCTCCTGACTTCGGACGCATCCGCCTGCCACAACGGCATCGCATTCGATGTCGACGCGGCCGTGCGCCGGGTCTCCGGAGCCGAACGCATGCTCGAACGCGGCCGCACCGGACCCGCCCTCCGGGCCGCGGGAACGACCCTCGATCGCATGCGAAGAAACCGGGCCGCCCGACGGCACCGCGGCACCGCGACCCGCGCCCAGCAGATCATCGCCATCGCGGTGATCCGCGCCGAAGGCCGAGTCGACCTTCAGCGGCACCGTGTCGTACCCACGATCACTCCTCTTCAACGCAAGCGAAATATCCGTTGGGCCGTCGACCTTCTCGACCGGCTTCGCCGCGACCGGCCCGCCCTCGACGCGCGATTTGCTGAGGGCTTGGGTCTCCTCGACGAGCGGCGTGCGGAAGGGCTCCGAATTCTTCGCGAGCTCTCCGCGGACGACCTCCTTCCCGACGCCTGGGCCTACCGCGCGCTCGCGAATCTCGAGCTCGCCGAGGGCGAAGCGTCGCGAGCCCAGTCGGCCCGCGACGAATGCCGACGACGGGCCCGGAACCGGGCCAATCAGATCTGCATCGCGCCCTGAGTGAACGCGACCTAAATCTGGGCGATGTTAAGAATGTAGCTGCCTTCGGCGGTCCCGAACCCGTCCACCACGATGACGATCGACTGGCCGGCGTTGAGCGGCAACGTGATCGACGAGGTGGTCCCCCCACCGCTATCGTCGTCGCAGGCTCCGGGAAGCTCGGCGCCACCGCAGCTCGAGAGCAGATACAGCACGGTGTCGAACGACGAGCCGATGGTGTCGAAGGTGAAGCGCCCGGTCGCGGGCGCGGTCCAGCCGAAGGCTAGATCGGACGCGGTGCCGCCTCGGCAGGACGGTCGCGTGTCGTCGCTTTGTCCCACCGTGGTCCCGGATGCGACTCCCGGACCGACCCGAGAGCCGAGCACTCGATCGGGACAGGTTGCACAGAACGGCGTTCCCGCG
>JBCCZL010000192.1:0-15323 GCA_039187775.1 Myxococcota bacterium | reverse complement strand
GTCGGCTCAGGCCGGCGGCTCGTTCCCCGGTCGCGTCGGTGAAGCGGGGCATCGCGTTCCCGTCGTTGATGAACAGAAACGACTGCCCATTGACCGAGAACAGAATGTCGAGAAAGCCGTCGTTGTCGAAGTCGCCAAAGCTCGCCCCGGCGCCATCCTTGACCGCGTTCGTGTCGAGCCCAATGGTCCCGCCGACCTCGGTAAACTGGGCCACTCCCACCGCGGGAGTCGCGGCCAAGAGGGCGAGCGCCAGCGCCGTCCGGAAGCCCATGGACTCCCATGCTACCAGGTCTAGGAAGAAAGAGCCGGATGCGGAGACCCGACCCCAAATAGGGTCAGGGGCTCGGTGGACACGACGCGCCGAGGCACGCCACGACCTCGGACTGGCACTCGCGGGTCACGCAGTCGATGTCGCCGCAGGTGATGAACTCGGTGATCGCGCAGTTGATGAACTGATCGATGAGGAAGGCGACATCCGGGCATGCTCGGGCCACGCAGGTCCCGAGGCAGGTGAGGCTAAAGCTCGGCGTGCCCGTGAATTCGATACAGCCAAGGCTGCAGGTGAGCACCTCGGCACAGCTCACGGTGGTGCAGGCCCCGCAGTCGGCCGCGCAGTTGGAGCAGGTTTCGAAACCTCCCGCCATTTCGCACACGCCATTGCCGCACACCGAACACACGCCGCAGTCCTGAGCGCAACTCGCGCAGTCTTCAGTACCGCGACACATCCCGTCGCCGCAGCCCGGGCAAATGCCGCAGTCGCCTGGGCAGGAAAAGCAATTCTCGCTGGTCATGTTGCACGTGCCGTCGCCACAGCGGGCACACACGCCGCAGTCGGGCGCGCAGCTAAGACAGTCCTCGCCGTTCATGGGCTCGCAGAAACCATTGCCGCAGGTCATGCAGGTGCCGCAGTCGCCGGGACACGACGTGCAGCTCTCGGTTCCTTCACACGTGCCGTTGCCGCAGGTTTCGCAAAGGCCGCAGTCGGCGGGGCACGTCGCGCAGCTCTCCGCCCCGTTGCAGCTGCCGTCGCCGCAGGTCTCACAGACGCCACAGTCATTGGGGCAGGTCGAACAGGTTTCGCTCCCGTTGCAGCTGCCGTCGCCGCAGGTTTCGCAAAACCCACAGTCCTGGGCGCAGGAGAAACATGTTTCGGCACCCATGTCGCAGGTGCCATCACCACAGGTTCGGCAGAGACCACAGTCGTCGGGGCAGGACGAACATGTCTCGGTGCCCATGTCGCAGTTTCCGTTTCCGCAGGTCTCGCACACCCCACAGTCGAGGGGACACGAGCTGCAGCTTTCACCTCCAGCGCACATCGCATCGCCGCAGCCGCCGCACATTCCGCAGTCTGCAGGGCAGGTCGCGCAGCTTTCGTCGCCTCGGCACATCCCGTCGCCGCACATCGACAGGTCCGCGTCGGTTCCTGCATCCGAGGTGAGGGGCGTCGCCGTATCCAGGACCGATCGGCCGCAGCCTCCAACGAGGATAGCGACCGCAGCGACCCCAGCGGCGACCCCAGCAAGAAGGCGAAACCTCATGAGATTCGTATAGATGGTGGGCTGAGAGAATCAAGGGCCGGACGTGAACCGACCCGATCGCACGACGGGGTGTGTGAGTTCGCTCATCTCTCAGCGCAGAGCGTTTCTTAAAGCCGCGTTGACCCAAGCTCTCCCACGTTGCGGGCGTCATCCATGAGCGCAGTAGATCGCTTGCGCGAAATAGAACACGATGAGGCCATGCCGAAGCGTTTCCGGCTCACCCCCCGAAAGGAACCGACCCAGGATCGGAGTCGGGTTACCGTCGATGCGATCCTCGAAGCGACCGAGAAGGTGTTCGTGCAGGAAGGCTACGAGTCCGCGAACACCAACCGCGTCGCCGAGGTTGCGGGGGTCAGCATTGGTTCTCTCTACCAGTACTTTCCGAGCAAGGAATCCCTCCTCTCGGCTCTGGCGATCCACGTCAAAGAGGAGATGGTCCAAGATCTCTCGGACGAGCTTCTCAACCTCTCTGACGCGCCCATCCACGAGATCCCGCGCGGGATTTCGTCGGTGATCTTCGCCGCCTATGCGGAGCGACTCGACCTCATGACGGTGATCGCCCGGGAAGCGCCGTCGGTGGACGCGCGCCGGAAGATGGGGCGGGTCCATCGACAGCTCGTGGATGTCCTTAAGGGCTTCTTCGAGATGCGGAAGGCGGAGCTGCGGTTGGAAAATCCCGAGCTCACCGCGTATTGCTTGGCGTTTGCGCTCGAGGGCGCCCTCCAAAACGCCATCCTCGACCGCCCGGACGAGGCGAAGAGTCGGACCATGGAGGCCGAGATCGTCGCATTGACCACCGGGCTCCTCCGGCTTAGCTAACATCCCCTGCGCTTCGGCGATGGCCGCCGTCGGCGACCTTCGAACTCACAAGTACTCGGTATTTCCTCTCCCCTTGGAACCCCGCTGCCCCTCCGATCTTCGGCGATTTACACCTAAGCTCTTGGGACCCTCGTCCTGCGCTTATCCGAATGGCCACCGCTAAACAGTTTCTCGCCTTCGTCGAGCACCGCGTGGATGATGATGACCAGCCGGTGCGGACGGCGCTCACCACGCTGCCGTTTCGGATCGGTCGGGGCCAACCTGCCGAGCTCCTCATTTACTCGCAGCGCGTTTCAAAGCTTCATGCGGAGATCATCCTCCACGAAGGCACCTACTACGTGTGCGATCTGGGAAGTCGAAACGGCACCTTCGTGAACGGCGACCGAGTGTCGCGGGCCGAGCTTCAGAATGGTGATGTGATCCACGTGGCGCACAAGGAGCTTCGCTTCGGGCTCGAACCAACCTCTTCCGTGGCGCTCGACTCGACGATGGCGGGCAACGCGGCGCACCAGAATGATGTGATTCAGGGCACGCGCCATCTGTCGCGCATTCTTACCCACGGTCTCGTGACCGCGGTGTTCCAACCGATCTTCTCGATCGCCGATCGCGCGGTGGCCGGGTACGAGGCGCTCGGAAGGAATGCGCTTCCTGCCACCGACTACACGCCGGGGGATCTCTTTCGGTTGGCGACGGAGCGCGGTCAGGCGGCTCCACTCAGTCGGCTGATGCGAGAGACCGCGCTCGCCGCGTCTCAGGGCCAGATGCGGAACAAGATGCTTTTCCTCAACCTGCATCCGGCGGAGATGAAAGAGTCGCTCGAAGAAGTGGTGGCCCCCGTGGTGGCCGCCCGCGATCAAGCCCCAGGCACCGCGATTCAGTACGTCATCGAAGTTCACGAATCGGCGGTGACAGATCTCGGCAAGATGAAGGAGATCCGCGATCAGTTTCACAGAGCGGGACTCCTCCTCGCATACGACGACTTTGGCGCGGGACAGTCGCGGCTGATGGAACTCGCCGAAGTGCCTCCCGATGTGATCAAGCTCGATATGGGCCTCATTCGCGGCATCGACCAAAGCGAGGGGCGTCAGGAAGTGGTGCGTGCGCTCATTCGAGTGATGAGCGATCTCGGCGTTCGAGTGCTCGCCGAAGGGATCGAAACCGAGGAAGAGCTCCGGGTTTGTGGCGAACTCGGGTGCCAGCTTGGCCAAGGATTTCTCCTTGGACGGCCGCAGAAAGTGGAATTGTTAGGCCATTAGAGAAATTGTTCCCTGGGCTAACTGCTCGAAATATACTGCATTTTTGCAATTTTGAACGAAACGACAGGGATCGGCACCCAATCAGGGATTGCGAGAGTGCATTTGTCCGCGCAAAGTAAAAGTAGTTTGGGGCACAAACTTACGGCAGTCGTCATTGATGACGACCCGGGAGTTCGGGCGCTCATCGCGCGCACTCTCCGGTCAGAGGGCTACCACGTTCGGGCATTTGGCAGCACCGAGGACGCGGACGGCCCGGTGCGTGATGAGTTGCCCTCGATCATGATCGTCGACAAAGACCTCCCCGGAAGTTCTGGCGTGCAGTGGATGGCCCGGCTTCGGACCGATCTCTACGACCTGACCCCCCCGAGTGCGCTGGTGTCCGGCGGGCTAGAGGACACCGGCGATAGCGACCGAGCGCTCTTCGACGGGCTCCTGGCAAAGCCGTTCCGGGTAGACGCGCTTCGAGAGCTGATTCGGGACCTCGCGGCGAAAGCCCGGCACCGCCGGCGCCGTTCCGACCAGCGGCTTCGAGCCGCGGTGCGAGAGCTCCCAAGTCACCGTCGCAGCGGAACCGAGTAAGGAACGGCCGCGGACGGGTCCGCGCCAGACGACCCTGGCGCGGGTTCGGACGCTTGTGGGTCCGGAGGAGTGTGGGTCGGGACGCGTACGGGTCCGGAAGAGTACGGGTCCGCACGGGCGCTGGCTTCGGACGGGCGCTGGCTTCGGACGAGCGCTGGTTTCGGACGAGCTGGTTTCGGACGAGCTCTCGTGTTCGGACAAGCGCTTCGGTGCAGCGCCTTGCGACTGGTGTTCCAGACTTGAGTGCGCTGCACCAAGCGTGGCTTCTTTCAAGCGGGTGCGATCCACTCTTGGGGTTCACGAGAGCGTTAGTTTTTTCACGGCGCGGTACGAACCGAGGCTCCGGCGATCGTTCTCCGAAGCCCTTCCGAGTCCACGCCAAAAGGGGTGCGCGGCCAGGGCAGGCGGCTATGCTTCGTCCCATGCCTTCTCTTCCTCGGGGGAGCGGCTGGCTGTTGCTGTTTCTGCTGGTTGGCTGTTCCCGTTCGACGCTGATCGACGATCGTTTCGATCCTCTCGATCGGCCGTTCCCCGAGGACGAACGCTGCGACGTGTTTGACAACGACCTCGACGGCGCGGTCGATGAGGACTGGCGCGATGCACTCGGCCGGTATGTCGACAACGCGCACTGCGCTCGCTGCAACAACCCCTGCGTCGCGTCGAGTCCCGAAGTGGAAGTCGCGTGTCAGCTCCTGGACGAGAACCCGGTGTGCGTCGCACTGCAATGCGATCCCGGGTTTGCCCCGTCGGTAGGGGGCGGCTGCGTCCCCGCGTACGATTGGCTGTGTGCGCCATGCACCACCGATGGCGACTGTGGGAGCGCAATCGGCACAAGCTGCCAGCAGGTGGGGACCGAAGACCGCTGCGTGGTGGACTGTGGGTTGGGCTGCCCGGATGGCTACGTGTGCGGCATGGACGGGTTTTGCGAGCCCTCGGGCGGGAGCTGCTCCTGCGACCCCGGTGAGAGTTTTGCGCTCGCCTGCGCGCTTCGCGACCCCGAGGGAAACCGCTGTCCAGGGCGGGCCGACTGCACCGACGGGGTGCTCAGCGAGTGTCTCGCGCCCGAGGACGTATGCGACGAGGTCGACAACGATTGCGACGGCATCGTCGATGAAGCGTTTCGCGATCGTCGGGGCGCCTACATTCTGGACATCCAGCACTGCGGCGAGTGCGGCGTCGACTGCACCGAGAGCGCAGTGCCGGAAGGCGATCTGATCTGCGGCGGCGATCCCTTCGCTCCGAGCTGCGTCCTCGATTGTCCCGACGCGCGCGACGGCATCCAGCCGGGAGACCGGCTCGACGCGGATCGCGACATCGCCACCGGCTGCGAATGCACGGTCAGCGGCCTGGACGATATCCCCGGCCCGGTCCTCGCCGAAGGCGAAGCCCTCGACGTCAACTGCGACGGAGCCGACGGCATCGTGGTGCAGAGCTTTTACGTGGCGCCGGACGGGGACGACACCGGCCCCGGTTCGCCGACCCGACCTCTTCAGACCCTCGACTTGGCCCTTCAGCGCGCTTTTGAATCGCTGGCCACCGCGGATCCGCGGCCCCACGTGTTTGTGGCCTCCGGTTCGTATACCGAGACGATCACCGTGCCCGACGGGGTCCGACTTCACGGGGGCTACCGCCGCGACTTTCTTGCCCTCGATCCAGAGGGCTTCCGGGTGGAGATTCGCGCGCCGGCCGACACGACGGTGGTGGGTGGGGCTGCGCTCGTCCTTCGGGAGGCCGGAGCCACTACCACCGTCGTCGAGTGGGTCACCGTCCGCGGTATCGATGCGGTCCAGCCGTCGAGTGCGGCATTCGGAGCGCTGGTGGTGGACCCGGTCCCGAACTCACCCTTCGGGACATGGCGGTTCACTCAGGCATCGCCGGCGGCGGCATGCAGGGCCAAAACGGTGCGGCAGGAGCGTCGCCCCCGGTCGCCGCGGCGGTCGGCGGATTGCCTCGGGGGGCCGTGGAAAACGCGGCGCGCAACTGCCTGGGCGGCGCGATGAATACCGTGAGCGGGGGCGACGGGGGCAGCAATAGCTGCGGCGCGAACGACGTCAGCGGTGGCACCGGTGGCGCGCCGAGCTGCCCAAGCTTCGCCTCTCGCCAGCCGAGCGGCGCGCCGGGGCTTGGTCTCGGGGCGGGCGCGGGCGGTCAGGGCGGCCAAGATTCGACCGGTCCGATCATGGGAGCCTCCTGCAGCCAGGCGGTCTGCTGCGGCCTGGCCGACTTTAGCGTGCCGTCGCAGTTCACCGGCCCTCAGGCGGGCGAGCGGGGGACCGACGGCCAGAACGGAAACGCCGGTCGCGGGTGCAGCGACGCACTCGGAAACTTCGTCGGCGAGATATGGACGGGGGTGACCGCCACCACCGGAACCTCGGGCACCCCGGGAAGCGGCGGCGGAGGCGGAGGGGCCGGAGGCGGCACCGAGATGACCTTCTTCACCGGACAGTGCGAGTTTGCCGATGGTCTCGGGGGAGGCGGCGGTGGAGGCGGCGCCGGGGGCTGCGGCGGAAGCGCAGGCACGGCGGGCACGAGCGGCGGGCCGTCGGTGGCGCTGGTGATCCGTTACACCGGAGCCGGGGCGACGCTTCCGACGATCGAAGGCGTGACCCTTGGCCCGTCGGACGGAGGTCGCGGCGGCGATGGCGGCGCCGGAGGGGACGGCGGCCTTGGAGGGGTCGGCGCGCTCGGTGGCGCGTTGCCTCGTGAAGACCGAAATACCCCGACCCTCGCGGGTCCGTTTCCGGGGGCCCGCGGCGGAACCGGTGGCGCCGGAGGCGCGGGTGGCGGCGCTGGGGGCGGCTGCGGCGGTGCGTCGGTTGGCGTGTGGGTGACGGGGGCGAACCCTTCCGGCACGGGCGCGCTGACCGCGCAAAACGAGTTCGAACTTGGTCGAGGCGGCGTGGCGGGCCGAGGAGGCGGAGGAAGCGCGGCCGCCGCCGATGGAGTGGCCGGAGGAGCGATCGATGTCGTGGTTCGATAAGTCCTGCCGAGCGCTTGGGCTGGCGCTGCTCGTGGTCGCGGCGGGCTGCTACGAGGATCACGTCTGCGGTTCTCCGGAAGAGTGCGACTACCGCGACAACGACTGCGATGACGTTGCCGACGAAGCGTTCGTCGACGACGACGGGGTGTACTTCACCGAAGAGCACTGCGGAGGGTGCGGAGTGAACTGCGCCGAGGTGTTTCCCACGGCGGCGGCGACCGAGTGCATCATCGCGGATGGCGGGGCCGGGTGCCGAATCGTAGCCTGCGAGCCGGGATTCCACCTCGCGGGAGACGGGGCCTGCGTTCCCGATGTTCCCGTGCTGTGCCTACCCTGCGAAGACGACAGCGAGTGCGCGCTTCGAACTCCCGGAGCGATCTGCGTCGACGGAGAGTTTGGCGGCGGTCGCTGCGCTCCGCCGTGTGACGGTGGATGTCCCGAAGGTACCGAGTGCCGACCCGCGAACGGCGACGACCCCGCACACTGCTTTCCCATCGGGGGCGACTGTGCCTGCAACCAACAAAACGATGGCCTCGTCATTGGCTGCCTGGTGGACCGCGGCGACGCCTACCAGTGCGGCGGCGTCCAGGTCTGCGAGGACGGTGGCCTCGAGAGCGGGTACGCCTTTTCGGGCTGCGAGCCGGTGCTCGAGGAGACCTGCAACGAGCAGGACGACGACTGCGACGGCGAGGTCGACGAAGACTTCCGGGACGAGCTCGGCCGATACGTGTCACGCCTCCACTGCGGCGGCTGTGCGATGCCGTGCGTCGAGCCGGGCGAGAACATGATCGCCGAGTGCCTTCCGCGCGGTACGGGCACATCGTGTGAGATCGGATGCGTGGACGGCTTTGTCGACGTGGACGGCATCCTTGCCAACGGCTGCGAGTGCGAGCGCTGGGACGGAGTCGGACCCCCGCCGGCGATCGGAACCGACGCCGACTGTGACGGGGTGGTCGACGACACCGACGACTTTGTCTACGTCGCGACCGCGGGAAGCGACGGCAATCCGGGAACCCTTGCTCAGCCGGTCCGAACGCTGGCGCGCGCGCTCGCGCTGGGGCGAACCGAGGCGAAGGACGTCCTCGTGGCACGTGGGGTGTATGACGGGGCCTTCGACATGGTGTCGGGAGTGAATGTGTTTGGCGGCTATCGTCCAGACTTTCGAGATCGGGACCTCGAACTCTATCCCGTGCTCATCGAGCGGACGGACATCGCTCCCGGGTCTCCGGTGCTCACGTGCCAGAACATTGTGCAGTCGACTCGCGTCGATGGCTTTCTCGTGGGCGTTGCCGACGCGACGGCGCCGGGCGAAGGGAGCACCGCGGTATTCCTTGATCGCTGTAGCGCTTCGGTTCGGCTCACCAACATCGAGATCCTCGCGGGGCGGGGGAGCGACGGCGCGCGAGGCGAATCTTCGAGCGACAATCTTGCCGACTGGGGCGTCGCATCGCTCGCGGAACTCAATGGGGAAAACGGAACCAACGGTGGCGGAAACGGAACCAGCGGTTGCTTTGCCGGTGCGGGGCGAGGGGGCCAGCAGCGCTGCCGCGCGATCGTGGTGAACGGGGGGAACGGGGGCGACGCCAGCTGCCCGACCCTTCAGTGCACGCAGGGCGGCGCCTGCGGCAACGCCGGTTGCACCGACTTTACCGTCGGAGGCGTTTGCGATCTTGATGCGGCTCGTCGGGTTGCATCTCCCAACCCTGCGGCGGGAGGCGGCCAGGGAACGCTCGGCGGCGCCGCGGGAGAGCAGACTTTCAACGCTCCGACGAACCGCGTGGTCTGCAACTTCTGCGACGACAATCCAACGTTGCCGCGGCTGGGGAGCAACGGTGCGGATGGCGCGTCGGGAACCGACGGCGGGGCGGGCATGGGATGCCAGGCGGCCCCCGCGGTGAATCTCACCACCGGCCGGGTCTCTGGTGGCCCAGGCACCAACGGCACCCAGGGCACCGACGGGTCGGGCGGAGGCGGCGGCACGGCAGGCGCAGGGTATGCGGTGATCGGTGGCACCGATCCAGGCTGCGACGACGTCGCCGGCGGTGCGGGCGGTGGCGGTGGAAGCGGCGGCTGCGGCTCCCCCGGCGCGGATGGGGGCCAGGGCGGCGGTGCGTCGGTGGGGATTCTGGTTCGCGTGCGGCCCAACGCGCGCTCCGGACCCGCGTTTGAGAACGTTCGGGTCGTGACCGCGAGCGGCGGTGCGGGGGGCGACGGAGGCATCGGCGCGGCCGGAGGCACTGCCGGGACTGGCGGCATTGGTGGCTCGGCCCTGTTCTGGTGTGCGCGGACCGGCGGTCGCGGCGGCGACGGCGGTCGGGGCGGCGCGGGCGGCGGCGGCGGCGGCGGCTGCGGTGGCGGAAGCCACGGCGTGCTCGTGCTCGGTCCAGAAGACGCGACCTATCGGTCGACCATCGAAGCGGGCGTCACGATCGACGCGACCGGGGTCGCTGGACGCGGCGGCGTGGGCGGCTTTTCCCCTGGCGACCCCGGCACGAGCGGGCTCACGGGAAGCGGCGCCGCGATTCAGTTCCTCTGAGCTCTCCGATCCAGTCCGAACTACTCGAGGATTCGCGCTAGCGCACGTTCGAAGGCACCGCGGATCGCCGGGCTGTCGCGATGCTGGCCATCCTCGATCACCGGGGCGCCGGCCACGGAGGACGCACGCACCGCGCGACCCGACACTCCAAAGTAGCGCCCGTCGCCATCGGTGCCGGCGAGGGATAGATCGTGGTCATCGAGTTCGACCCGGTCTCCGGCGAGTTCGGCGGGCGAGAAGCCGAGCGCTTCGTAGCCATGGTCATGAAGCGCGGCGCGCAGCTCGGGACCATCGAGGGCGGCGTGCCTCCGCTCGGTTCGGGTGCGCTCGTCGAGCTCCATTGCGCGCGCTTCTTCGAAGGGGTCGCTCAGCGCATGGCTATCGACGCCGGTGCAGAGCCGAACGCCCGCCGCGTGAAGCCCTTGGAGGTTCGGGGCTCCGTCGCCAAGGTCGCGCTCGGTGGTGCGGCAGATGCAGGCGAAGGCCTGGCTCCGACCGAGCGCGGATTGCTCCTCCTCGTCGAGATGAGTAGCGTGCACCGCGACGAACCGCGGACCGAGCACCGCCTCTTCGGCGAGGAGCCGCACTGGGGAGACGCCGTACTCCTCCATGCACTCTGCGAGCTCGCGCCGCTGTTCGGCGACGTGCATGTGGAGAGGGAGCGCGTGGGTTTCGGCGTAAGCGGCGGCGGCGCCGAGCCACGACCGCGGCACCGCGCGCACGCTGTGGGGGGCGACTCCGATGCGAACCGCAGGGTCGCCCCGGTAGCGGGCGGAAAGCGCCTCGACGTCCCCGAGGGCCAGCTCGATGGTCGGATCCGAAAAGCGAAGCTGCGCCCCGGCCGCAGGGACACCCGCACCGCCCCGATGATAGAGCACCCGAAGCAGCGTGACTCGAAGGCCCACGTCTCGTGCCGCTCGAATCACTGCGTCCGCGAGTTCGAGTCGGTCGTCGTAGGGCACGCCACCCGGCTGGTGATGAACATAGTGGAACTCTCCGACCGCGGTGACCCCGTGACGCGCGAGTTCGAGGTAGGCGAGCCGCGACAGGTCGTAGATCGCCTCGGGGTCGATGCGTTCGGCGAAGCGATACATGAGATCCCGCCACGACCAGAACGAGTCGCCGGCTGCGGTCTGGGTCCGGCCGCGGAGCGCCCGTTGAAACGCGTGCGAATGGGCGGACCCGATGCCTGGCAGTCGCGTCACTGCCGGCCTCCCGGGAACGCTCGGACCTGGCGCCGCATCTCTTCTTCTCGCTCCTTCCGGTCCTCGCCTTCCGGTGCGTAACGATTGGCTTTGACGTAGGCGTCGAGCGCCAGCTGGTAGTTGAGCTGACGTCGATGGACGCCTCCGAGCTTCCGATAGAAATCGAAGCGAAGCCGTGAGCCGGCGAGACTCCCCCACAGCACGAGGGCACCCAGGGAGGCGGCCACCACCCAGCTCCTCGCCCGCCGCTCGGATCGGCGATACGCGAGGCCCCCCACCGCGACCAGCAGCGTCAGACCGCACGCCACCGTGCCCGCCACCGATCCTGGGAGATCGGTCTGATAGCCGGCGATGCCGAGGATCAGGAGCGCGAAGATCGAAAGAGGCACCATGATGGGGCTTCGCTCTTCCTTGGCTTTCGGCGCTTCGCCGCTTCGGTAGGGCCCGTGCCCGGTCGTCTTTGATTTCGCTTTGGCGCTCTTCTGTTTCTCGCGCGTTTCGTCTTCACGCTGGTCAAACACGCTGAACACCGCGGCGAGCACGCGCCCGGGCCAGGTGACGAGGAGGCCGAATCCCTCGAGGGCTCTTCCCGGCAGAAAGCAGATCGCGGCGGTGAGCACCATGTACCAGCTGAACCAGCCGATCTGGAGCTTCAGGTATTCCGCGCCCAGGTGAAAGCTCATCGCGGCGATGAAGGAGATCCAGCCGATCACCCCCATGGCGGGGTGCCGGTCCCGGAGCGGGGCCAGCGCATAGCCGATGGCGATGACGAACTGAACGGTGATCGCCCCCATCCCCAGGAGCGGCCAAAACTGGTCTGCCTCGATGCCCAACTGCGAATCCGCGAAGACGGCGATCGGTGCAAGCGGCGCTTCCGCGATCTGCTGGAGCGCGGCGCCGCTGATCCAGTTGGCTTCGGTTTTCGAAATGCCCGTGTAGAGATAGACCGTGGCGATACTCAGGCTCAGAAGGGTGTAGGCCCAGTTGGAAGAACCGTCCTTCGGGAGTGGCCGAGGTTTTAGCAGGGCCTGGTGCGTAATGACCGCCATGCCGAGAACCCCGACGACGCGCACCAAAGGGTCCCAGATCTCGAGAGCGGTCAGGGCAAAGAGGCACGCGAAGAGGGACACCACCGCCGTACCCGCGGACAGCAGGGTCGCGGGGCTCTTGTCGACGGCGTAGACCTCGGACGCGCTTCGCGCCGGCGGTCCAAACACGTCGGTTCCCGTGGGAAGCGGGAACAGCGTCAGGCAGAGAAAGACCCAGCTCAAAAGATAGTGGTGCTGATAGCTATCCAGCATGCTCATCGACCACGCGTAGGTGTACGCGACGGTGATGATGGCGAGGAATACTCGGTGGCTCCGGCCGACCACGACGATGAACGCGAGAAGGCCGGTGCACAGGATCAGCCCAACGTAGAGTTCGGCACTGGGGACCCGCGCTCCGAAGGTGTCGGTGATCCCATTTTGAATCGCATCGAGCCATCCGAAGTGCGCCACGTTGAAGCTTCCCACCCCGTATCGACCCCCGTGTTCGACCATATCGAGCCAGGTGTCGAACGCCAGCAGAAGGAGGACTCCTTTGACCAGGAGATACGGTCGCGCCGGATGGATCGATGGGAAGAAATAGCGATTGTTCAAGGCGTTCACGGTCCCGCCCCGGTGGCTTCGAGCACCGCAAAATCTGGTTCCGACAGGTCTCCGTCCGCGCAGCTCCGACGCCACTCGAGCGTTGGAAGCCGCACACGGTTCGCGTCGACGCAGTAATTCTCGACGACGACCGCATCCGCTTCGGTGAGGTCGCAGCGTCGCTCGAGAAACGCCTCGATCACGCTTCGCCGGTTGCGGCGAAGATGACTGATCCACGCTTCGTGAATCGTCTGAGGCAGGTTGAGCGGGCTGGATGCTCCGGCCGTCTCTTCGCGCACTTCGGTCCGGCACTGAACCACGCGAATCGCAGAGAACATTCGCCAGCTGAATCGCTCATCGTAGGGGTCGTCGTTGCCAACGTAGTAGGTCAGCGGGATCAGAGCCTGGATCAGGACCAGTCCCAACACCACGAAGGGGACGTAGGGGGTGAGCGGGCCGAGATCGGGGCCTCGGGGCTCTGGACGGTTCGCCTCGGGTCCCTCGGGCGGGGCTTCCTCCGGCGACCGTCGCGGAGAGGTCGGACGCGCGCCCGGTTTTCTCCCCTTCTTCTTCCCGGCCATGGGCGCGGTCTAACGAACCCGGGACCGCTCCGCAATCGGCGTTTGAGACCCGAAGTGCTGTATTGCGAGGCTTGTCAGCGCAGTACGCCGCTGTCCGTCGCGCGTCGTTCGATCCAGCCGAGGGTTCGTCGGACCCCGTCGTCGCCGAGATAGACGAAGCGCAGGCCGAGCTCTCCGCCCATCACATCCCCTCCCGTCACTCCCACTCGGTCGAATCCTTCTTCCTGACCCAGAAGTACCGGCTCACTGGGGACCGGCGCGCGCCACCCGATGAGATCGTCGGACACCAGATGTCCCTGCGCGCGTCGGAGGCCGTTTCGACCCGTGTAGAAGAGCTGCCAGGCGCCGTTCCACACGACGAGGGTGGGGTGACTAAGTTCCTGCCGGTCAAAGGCCAGCTGGTCTTCGGCATCGGCGGTGGTGAGGCTCGGAAGCGCCGAGTTTTCCGCGGGGCGAAGCATTCCGGTGATGTCCCGATAGACCGCGAGATAGCTTCCGTTCGCTTCGGTCACCCGAACGACCATCACGATCTCACCGGTTTCGTGGAGGACCGCCGTGGGCTGCTCGATGCCGAGGATCGTCCCCGTCGGGGGGATGAGCGGGTCGGGCGCGGCCTGGTAGTTCGCGCCGTCCTCGGATGTGGCCATCCCGATCGATCGCTCTCCGCCGGCGCCAATCGCGGTGAAGTACATCGTAAACCCGCTGTCCGCGCGAATCAGCTCCGGGTCTCCGACGCCGCCCGCGGCGTACAGGGGCAAGGATGCCCCGAGCGCGGGAACGTCGGGCGACGGGAACTCGAAGCTCATCGCTCCGCTCTGGGTACCTACATGGATCTCGTTGTCGACCGTCACCGCAAGAAACACTTCGCTCTCGTGTTCGAGGATCGAGGGGCCTTCCGCGACGACCTCCCACGGTTGGCCGGAAGTAGTGAGCGCCAGAGCGCTCCGCTCTCCCCACGCGGACGGCATGTCGCAGACCGAGGCTTGGGCGGCGAGTTGGAGGAGCCGCGCTCCGCGATCGGTGGCCGAAGGGTTTTCGTTGCGGCCGTAGAGGAGAGTCCGGGCGGGCCCGCGCGCTCTGTGTTCGCTGGTCAGCTGAAGGGTTGCTCCCTGGCTCACCCGTAACTCCCCCGCGGGATCGAAGTCGAGGGTCCACCGCTCCTCCGGATCGCCGAGCGGCCAACGCTTGATCACGCTGTCCCCGACCACGAGGGCGACGTCGTCCCGCGCGCCGGAGTACACCAGCGCGGCCACCGGCCGCGGAATCAGCATCGGCGACGCCGCTTGGGTGCTCACGCCGAACCCTGCCGATTCCAGGCAAGGCGATGGACAGTTCGTCGGTCGAAGGAAACGGGCACTCACCTCGAGCCGATGGGTTCGAAGATCGACCGGATCGCCCACGAACAGTCCCGCCTCACCGCTTCGGGTCCCGCCGGGAGCGAGCGCTCCATCGGCTTCGACGAAGGGCTGGGCCGGCCCGAAACCCTCACTGGGAATCCCGCGATCGGAAAGGCAGGTGGCGACCGGAGAGCCCATGCACGTCCCGAAATCGATCGGCTGGTTAAAGCTCCCTGGAACTTCGCTGCAGCAGCGGCCGTTGCCGACGCAGCAGGATCGAAGCTCCTGGCAGGGGGCTCCGTCGCAGCGAAAGCTTGCCGCGTTGTAGCAGGACGTTCCGTTTTCTGCGACATCGAGAAATGCGTTGCGGGCGGGGAGTCCCCTCTTGGGGGTCATCGGCGCCGGCGAAGCGTCGACCGCCGCAGCCCCATCCCGCAGTGGGTCGGCATCGGATCCCCCGTCCGGTCCAGTCGGCCTCCTCGCGGAGTCTTCCGCGTCGACGGAGCATCCGAGGAGAGCCACCGCCATCGCGATCGCGCTCACGCCTCGGGCTGCGATCACTGGAGCAGCTCTCCTCGCCCGCGCCGGCTGGTCCGAAACAACCCGGCGGCCCCGCCCGGCCGGCCCTCCACGATCGCTTCCAGGGCCTCTCCGTTGGACGCCACGTCGACGCTGCCGATTCCGAGTGCGTCTGCCGCGGCCGAGCCCCCGGCGAGGACGGGGTCGGTCTCGGACAGGACACGCCAGAAGATGAGTTCCTCTGACGCAAACAAGCCCGTGGCCCAGCGCGCCGCTTGCCGACCCGAGAAGTAGAGCTGATAGCTCGGCCCGTGGGTCAGGATCGACGGGTGTGCGAGTTCCTGG
>JBCCZL010000191.1:0-15330 GCA_039187775.1 Myxococcota bacterium | reverse complement strand
CCCACCTTACCGGCGTGCTCGCCCGGTCAACCCCTGCCGCTGCGCGGCACTTTTGCTTCGCAGAAGCTTCGGGGGTGGACTGGGCTGCGCTCGCCGGACGGAGGGGACGTCCCCGGCGGCTTTTCGCTTGGGTCGTTTGGCGTTCTTCGGTTCGCGGTTCGCGCTTCGCGCCAGCGGGGCTGGGGGCGCAGGAGGTGGATAGCGATGATTCGACTGAAGGTGGTATCGGGTAGCGTTGGAGATGGTGGCGGAGACCTCGGCGTTGGCGGCGCTGATTGGCCGGCACGACCGGGACTTGGAGCGTCAGCTTCGGCGTTCGTCGACGTCAGTTCCGCTGAATATCGCGGAGAGTCTCGGTTCACGCGGGAAGAACGCGAACGCGCGTCGGGACGATGCGCGGGGGTCGGCCCTCGAGGCTTACGCAACGCTCGAGGTGGCGGCGGCGGCGGGCTACCTCAGCCCGCACCGAGCGAAGTCGGCGCTGTCGAAGCTCGACTATATCAGGGGGTCGCTCTATCGGATGAATCGAGGTTAGTTTCAGCGCACCCCACGGATGGGTCGCGGACGCCCTCGGGTTCTGCCAGAGAAGACCCGGACCTGCAGTACGCGGGCCGGACAGGAAAACCCAGGACTCCCTGAGGCGAAGGCTTCGGACGTGGAGCGGCAGGGGCAGAACCGGCGACAGACGAGGACTCCACGCCCGGGTGCAGGGTCGAGCGGAAGCGACCGCCTCTAGTCTAGCTTCACGTGGTGGGACGGTGAGGAATGTGGACTGTTGGTTGTTTCGTGGTCGCAGATCGAAAAAATCAATTTTGTTTGAATCGATCGCTTGACCGAGGCGTCTTCGCGTGTACTACTGAGGTTCAGTTGAGAGGGCGCGGCCCTCGGTCGAGATCAGTCATGAGTCGCTGCCATTCGAACACACGTTGCCATCGGGCCCCCCTTCATCGGGGAAGCGACCGTGTCGCTCGTCCAGGGCGCAAGCGTTATTCGTGCGGTCGCTCGGCCGCGACTCGGTTTGTGATGTTTGATCTCGGCGCCTGCGGGGGCAATCTCGGCTAAGGGCGGTCTAAATCCACGCGCGATGCGCATGGTTGGACCGCCCAGGCAGAAGCCGCGGGCGGTTTTCTTTTTGACCGATTTCTGCTTCGAGCAGCGCCGAAACTTGGGGGCTGATGGGGAAACTGGCCTCCCCACTCGGTTGTAACCCGAGAGCCTCTGGCACCTGCAGGTTCGAATCCTGCCAGCCCCACCAAAAGCACGAAGAAGCAAAACATGAGGAGTCGACCCATCTCCGCGTGAGGTCGTCACTCGATCGGCAAGAGCCTCCAGAAGGCTCTTGGTGCATCGATTCGCGATGCCGACAATCTGCCGGGTCAACGTGCGGGATTGACCGTCTACGATATCGATGAATGCCGACAATCAATAAGGTAAAGCCGAGGCTAGATATCCAATCAATTGAGAAAATCAGTTGAGCTTGTTGGATTGCACTGCTCGATTCCAAGTCGAGCAGCCCTTCTGCTGCCGCCGGTTCTTTCGGCCCACAGTTGGGCTGCACGGCCGGTGATTCCGACACGTTTGTTCGTTGAAAGCGAGAGAGCCATTCCGCGAGAGGCGGAGTCACGGGCGGGAGTTCGCCGTCGAGGCTGAAGGCCGTGGCGTCACTCTGGCTCGCCGATCTTGAAGACAAGAGTCCCTTGATTCGGTCTAGCACTCTGCTGGTGCGTGGCACTCCAAGAAGGCGATCGTGCAGGTCCCCGGCGTGGCGTCCGGTGCACCCGCACTCCATTCCGCGGTAGCTCAGTGGGAAGAGCGTCCGGCTGTTAACCGGAAGCGCGCTGGTTCGAGTCCAGCCCGCGGAGCCGAGTATGTGGCGAATGCTGAAGGGACTACATCGACTGTAAATCGATCCAACGTGTCTCTTCACTCCTCGTCGCCGCTTTCCCGATTGCCGGAACTCCTCTCGGCGGATCCATAGGTGCCGGACCATCCAGTTCGATGGACGTCTGCGATCGCGGATTCGTCCCATCGGTCCGGCCAACTTTGCCACGATAGCTCAGCCCGGTAGAGCGCTCGGTTGAAGCCCGAGAGGCACTGGTTCAACTCCAGTTCGTGGTACCGAAGTCCGGTCGGTGTCGATCGGGACGATTCTGCTTGGCGGCAGAAATCAAACCCCAACAGTGTTCCGGGCGAATGCGGAGGGGGAAAGCGTCGTTCGCGCTGTTTCTCGTCGCCCATATTTGGTGACCGATCCCGAAGAGGTCGAGGGCCCCGGTTGTGATCCGGGGGTAAGGCGGTTCGAGTCCGCTCGGTCACCCCAAGCGGCGCTGTCCAGCGCCGTCTCGGGGAGGCATGTTCCAAGAGGGCGAGCTGGTTTTGCAAACCGGCTGTGGTGGGTTTGATTCCCACCCTCTCCACCCCATTGCGTCTGAGGTGTTGTCGGTGGCACCCCTGGCTTCCAACCAGGAGGGACGGGTTCGATCCCCGTCAGGCGCTCCACGCCGTGTTCGTTGCTGAGGCCACACCGATTGCCTTGGCTCCGATCGGTTCTTGTGGCGGATCCGAATGGCCAGGGGCCGGTTTGCAAGTCCGGTACAAGGGAGTTCGATTCTCCCCCGCCACTCTATTCTCTCTCGAGCCGTGCAGTGATTCGGCGAGCCGAGACGTCCTACGAACATCGATTTGCCTGCGTAGCTCAACGGAAGAGCGCCCGGTTACGGACCGGAGGATGGGGGTTCGAGTCCCTCCGTGGGTGCCAACGCAGTACGAGCCCTTGTAGCTCAAGGGAAGAGCACTGGCTTCCGAAGCCAGGGATGAAGGTTCGATTCCTTCCAGGGGTGCCACGAAAGGCCATCGGTTGGTCAGGCGACCGGTCGACAGGCCTACTTGCCCCGCTGACGATCGGATCGGCGCGCTCTTCATATGGGCGGCGAAGGTGGTTCAACTCCACCCGGCGGGACCAGAACCCTCACCATCCGCATCGTTCGCCCTCCCGGCGAAGCACTCGCCGGTGCGGTGTGGCGGACTCCTAGATTTATCACGAGCCACGCGGGGCTCGCTCTCTGGGAGAGCACCTCTCTTACAAAGAGGCCTAGCTGAGTTCGATTCTCAGGCCCCGTACCACCGAGGCGTCGTCCCACGGTCCCTCATGGCCATGTAGCCCAACGGCAGAGGCACTCGGCTAAGAACCGAGCCAGTGGGAGTTCGAATCTCCCCATGGCCACCATATTTATCGGAGGATGAGCGACACCTCTTCACTGCTCCTCGACTACTTTCAAACCTCTCGCCGTGTCCAGTGCACCGAGGACGAGGGCCAGGTTCTGGAGATTCCGGTTCCGAAGTACCGGGACTGACGAGCTACGTTGAGAGGCTGGGTCTTCAGGCTGGGTCTTCAGGCTAGGTCTTCAGGCGGGGGTCGATCGCGTCTCGAAGGCCTTCGCCGAGGAGATTGATCGCGGTCAGGGTGATGAACAGCGCAAACCCTGGGGCGACGCCGAGCCACCAGGCGTCGAGGTTGAATCGGACGCCCTGAAGGACGACGCCCCAGGACGCCATGTCGTCGGGGATGCCGAAGCCCAAGAACGAAATCGCGGCTTCGAGGAGGATCGCAGCGGCCATCGCGAAGGTCGCCGCTACGAACACCGGACTGATCGAGTTCGGCACGATGTGCCGGAGGATGATCCGTCCGTGCTTCGCGCCGAGGCTTCGCGCTGCATCGACATACTCGAGGGTCCGGACCTTTAGGATTTCGCCTCGGATGAGCCGCGCGACCGTGGTCCAGCGGATCGCACCGATCACGCCACCCATGATCAGAACCGCGTCCCATCCGGTCGGTCCAATCGCATTCATCACCACCACGATGATGAGAAGTCCAGGAATCGAGTTCAGAATCTCGACACACCGGTTGACCGCGCCGTCGAGAATGCCCCCGAGGTAGCCCGCCGCGCTCCCGAGCACCACGCCCACCGTGAGCAGCGAAATGACGGCAAGGAAGCCAACGAGGAGGCTCACTCGAGTGCCGTGAATGATCCGCGAAAGCACATCACGGCCCCGGTCGTCGGTGCCAAGCCAGTGTTCGGCGCTCGGTGGCGCGAGCACGTTGTCGAGATCGTGGGTGTTGAAGCCCCAGGGAACGACAGGAAAGACCGCGCTGTCGTTGGGTCCGAGGTTCTCCTCCAGAAGCTGGTTGTTGAAGATGCGGAGTTCTGGTGGGTCCGTGATATTGGGAAACCAGTAGGTTTCCCCGTCGAGCGCGACGTAGATCGGCTTATCCGACGCGAGGAAGTCCGCCACCGCGGCGAGAATCAGCAGCAACACGACTACGATGAGCGCCACCTTATTGAGTTTGCTCTTCCAGAAGAGGCGCCAGACCATCTGCCGATAGCTCTCGCCGCCCTGGTCTCGGGACGCGCCGGCAACCGCACTCACGGTTTTTTCTTTGTTGCCCGAAGTAGAATTCGTGCCGTCGGTTTCGCTCGGCGGCGGCTCCTCCGGAGCCTTGGCGCCGGGGTCGCCCGTCACGTTCTCGCCGCTCATTTGCCGCCTCCGCTGTCGTAGCGAATCCGCGGATCGACGACGGCGTACAGGATGTCAGAGAGCAGGATTCCGAGCATCACCATGATCGAAAGAAGCGCCACCAGCGGGAACACCAGCGGATAGTCGGGCATTCGGAGCGCTTCGAGGATCAAAAAGCCCATGCCGCGAATGCCAAAGATCACCTCGATGGTTACTGCGCCGCTGACCAGATACGGAAGCGACAGACCAAAGATCGTGATGACCGGGATGAGGCTGTTTCGGAGCGCGTGCTTAAAGATCACGGTGCGCTCGCTAAGGCCTTTCGCGCGGGCGGTGCGAATATAGTCCTGCCGAATGGTCTCCAGCATCGACGTCCGCATATAGCGAGAGATCGAAGCGAACGCGTTGTAGGTCAGCGCCATCACCGGAAGCACGAGATGGAACGCGACATCGCCGACCTTGCCCCAGAAGCTCATTTCTTCGAATCCGTCGAAGGAATGCCAACCCTGGAGAGGGAAACAGCCGGGCTCATCGGTGTAGATGCAGTCGACGAAGTTCCCGCTTGCAAAGAAAATTAATAAGAGCGCCCCAACCCAGAAGCTCGGCAACGAATAGAGCATGAACACGATCACCATCGTGATCCGGTCGCCCCAGGAGTACTGCTTGACCGCCGAATACACGCCAAGCGGCACCGCGATCATGTAGGCGATGATCAGGGTGAGCCCGGAAAGAAGGAGCGTGACGGGAAGGGACTCGGCCACCTTTTCGCTCACCGGGCGCCCGTCTTGCCAGGCTTCGCCGTCGAGGGTCAGCACCACCCACACGAGCCGTCCGTACTGTTCGTACCAGGGCTTATCCAGGTGGTAGTGCGCGCGCATCCGGTCGATCGCCTCCTGCGAAACCGCCCGACTGATGTCGGACGACGAGGCCACCGGATCGGGGTTTGCGAGCCGAAGGAGAAGAAAGCACACGAAGAGGATCCCGAAAAATGTCGGGATCATCAGAAGGAGACGGCGTGCGATGAATTGCCACATACTTCGGGCTCGACGTCGCTAGCTCTCGTCGGCGATCCACCAATCGCGGAATACGTACCAGCCAAGGGACTCGCGCACCCCGCGGAGCCGCGTGTGCACCAGGCTGAGGCGCGGCCGCGAGTACATCCAGGTGTAGGGCTGCTCTTCTTGCAGGATCTGCCCAAACTCGCGGTAGAGCGCGAGCCGCGCATCGTCGTCGAGGGTGACCCGCGCCTGCTCGATGATCTCGTCGACCCGGTCGTTCTTGAACGACACATAGTTCGAGCCGCCCTCGGCCGAGCTCGAGTGCCAAATCTGGTTCGGGTCGGTGCGCGGACTCGTATCGCCCCAAAGAAGCGTGCACGCATCAAAGTCGTGCTCGCGCAGTCGGCGGGTAAAGATCGCCCACTCGACGCGCTGAATGTTGAGGTCTACGCCGGCGCGCTCGAAGTCTTCTTTGATCTTGGTGAGCCACTGGCCGGCTTCCCGCGAGGACGAGGGCAGCATGAAGGTAAACGAGAACTCGACGCCGTCTTTGTCGCGGGTGCCGTCGTTGTTGCTGTCGGTCCAGCCCGCTTCGTCGAGAAGCCGAGTCGCACGGACCGGGTCGTAGGGCCAGGGCTCGTGTTCGAAGTCGCACTCGGCGCGAGGCGCATAGAAGTGGCAGTTCGTCGGAAGGGGAAGGCCCTGCAGAATCGAACCCATGATGCCTTCTTTGTCGACGAGCATCGTGAGCGCCTGTCGAACCCGCTTGTCCGAGAAGAACGGCCGCTCCATGTTCCAGCCGATCCACGCGTAGTTGTTCTCCTGAAAGCGGGACCGGTGGTAGTTGTCTTTGATGTACTGACTGTCCATGTCGGCCCACTCCGCCGACGGGATGCGGGTGACGATGTCGAGCTCGCCCCGCTCGGCCAGCTGCACCGGCACATTGCTGTCCTCGATGATTCGGAACGTGATCTTCTCGAGGTGGGGCTTGTCGCCCCAGTAGTCGTCGAAGCGCTCGACCACGATGCGCTCATGGCTCTCCCACTCGATGAACTTCCAGGGACCGGTGCCCACCGGATGCCGCATGAGCGGATTGGTGGTCGCTTCGTTGAAGTCGGCGCCTTCGCAGGTCGAAAGCACGTGCTCGGGCATGATCGGCACGAGCTCGTAGACGTCGAGCGCAAGGAAGTAGGGGCGCTTCCACGTGAATCGGATGGTGTGGTCGTCGATCTTCTCGTAGCTATCGAGCTCCTCGAGGTAGCTGTTCATGTGATCGGTCAGCGTCTCCTCGTGGCGGATCACGTCGTAGCTCGCGATCACATCGTCGGCGTTGAACTCCTCGCCGTCGTGCCACTTCACTCCCTGCCGGAGCCGAAGGGTGTGCACTAGGCCGTCTTCGCTGATCTCCGGGAGCGCTTCGGCAAGCTCGGGCTGAAAGTTGTAGTCCGGGTGGTCGTAGGGATCGACCCGGAGGAGCATCTCGTAGATCTTGTGCTTGGTGACCCGCGTCGCCATCAGGTCCGAGTGCCGGGCGGTGCAAAGCGACGGGGGCTCGGTGTGAATGTGGACGGTGATCTCGCCGCCTTCGCGCGGCTCCGCACCCTCGATTTGGGTTACCGCTTCGGGGAGCACGCCGTCGACCCACGCATCGCCCGTGGTTTCGGTCTCGTTGCCGTTCTCGTTCTCGATGTTGTCGGTCTGGTTTTGCTCGCTCCCTGATGCACAGCGACAGCCGGGAAACACCGACGCCACGAAACCGCCAACCAGGATGAACAGAAAAACAGTACGAGACACGGCAGAGCTCCAATCAGGCGCCTAGAGACCACAGTTGCGCACCTCGGTCAACAGTCGAGCGCACCATAAAATCGCGTTCTGCCCCGAAAAATCCGAGGCAACGAACGGAACTCTATCGCGCGGTCGCCGAAACGGTTACCGCACTGGGAGGAAGGTCACCCGGATCCTCCCGCCCTGTCGGTTCGGGGCCGGGGGAAAGACGAGTCGCCGAAGCGCAGGCGTGATGCACGGGTGAAGGCTCGGCGAGCCGTTGGACGGGCTTGCCACGATCACCGCGCCATTCGCGCCCACGCTCAGCACGTAGGTTGCACGCTCGCCGGCTTGGGTGCGGGCAAAGCACTGACTGACCGTGGGCAGCGCCCGACCGGTCGTGCCGTACGCGACCTGCGGGGTGTAGCCGGCAGAGCTTCCGTCGAGTGCACCGATTCGAGCGCCCGACACCCGGCGCGCGGGCGCCATGGGAGTCACCATCGCAGGGTTCACCAGCATGCCGGCCGGATTGCCCTCGATGATGCGCACCATCGTGACGGGCGGGTCGGGCGTCTGCATTGGACTCGGCTCGACGTTCATCGGCGTTTCCATGGGCGACTCCGGTATCGTCATCGACGGGACCATCGCGGCAAGGGTCGGCCGGGTCCGGTCGCGAGGACGGGGACGCCGCGGTCGCTCTTCGGTGGGTTCCTCGTCGGGCTCTTCGGCGGTGTCCACCGCTGACGGATCCACGCCGCTTGGAAGGCTGTCTTCCCCGGGCTCCGTCCCGTCGGGCGCAGTCTCTTCGGGCGCAGTCTCTTCGGGCTCTGTCGCCGGTTCTCCGGGTTGGGTTTCTTCCCCGGGCAAGTCGGGCGTGATCGCCGCCTGGCCCTGGCCGCCGGCTGCCGCGAGAGGCTCCGGATTGTCTTTGGTGGCAAAAAGAATCGCGACGCCGGCGCCGAGCACGAGAAGAAAACCTACCAGCCCCGCGATCACGACGGTACCGACGGTGCCTCGCTTGGGTCGGGTGGCCGCGGTTTCAACGGGTGCGCCGGTCGCCGTCGACAAGCCAGGCGAGGACACCACCGGCGGCGGAGTCACGGCGGGAGCTGGCGTGCCCGGTGCTCCTGGATACGGCGTGGGAGACGCGCCCACGGAAGCGATTCCCGGCGACGAGGCCCCGGGGGTCGACACTCCCGGTGACAAGGCGTGCGCGGATCCTGGCGCTCCTGCCAACGGGCCGATGCCGTGGGTCTGAATGCCCATTCCCGTGGGCTGAGCGGCGAACGGCTCGAGCGCGGCCCGCATCTCGGCTGCGGTCGCGAAACGCTCGGCGGGGTTCTTCGCGATCGCGCGATGCACCAGATGGACAAACCCCGGAGGGACATCGCCCCGAATGGAATCGACCGAAGCCGCGGTCTGCTCGAGCACCGCGACGATCATCGCGGTGTACCCGCCGGCGGTGAACGGGAGCTGCCCGGTCAGCGCATTGTAGAGGACCATGCCGATGCCGTAGACGTCGGTGCGGGGGGTGATTTCCTCGGCGCGCGCTTGCTCGGGTGACATGAAACACGGAGAGCCGACCACGAGGCCGGTCTTCGTGAGGCGCGTGTCTTCGTCGTCGCCGCTCAGTTTGGCGATTCCAAAATCGAGCAGCTTGACCACATCCGTGACGCCGGCGACCGACGTGAGAAACACGTTCTCTGGCTTGAGATCGCGGTGAATGATTCCCGCCTCGTGCGCCGCTTCGAGTGCGGAGAGGATCTGACAGCCGATAAATGCGGCCCGCGGGGGCGCCATCGGGCCGCCGTTGTCGATCACATCGGCGAGCGAGTGGCCTCGAAGGAGCTCCATGACGAGAAACGCGGGCTCGCCTTTCGGGTGCTGGAAATCGGTGACCTGCACGATGTTCGAGTGACCGAGGGCTGCCGCGGTCAGCGCCTCGCGTCGAAAGCGCTCGAGGAGCTCCTTTCGGGCGCCAAGGTGAGGATGGAGGACTTTGACCGCGACTTTTCGATTCAGGTTGAGCTGCGTCGCGGCATAGACGGCACCCATGCCGCCCTCGCCGAGCAGGCTGTCCAGGCGGTAATTGTCCGCCAGGGTCCTGCCTACGAGCTCGTCTGTCTCCGAATCCTCTGCCACCGCGAAAACCTATCAGTCAGGGCCCTCAGGGTCGAAGGAAGGGCCTTTTTTTCCTCAGACGGCTCGATTTTACCGTTCTTCACACTTCCCCGAATACGGCCTTCACACCCCGTCCACAGGTTGCCTGTGTAAGGAGGTATGACTGAATGTTTGGATTCTTTATTGGGACCATGTGCCTGATCGGGCTAGTGGCCGTTCTAAGGCGCGGGCGCCGCGGGCGCCATCGCTGGGGCCCACCTTTTGCCTCGGGATGTGGACCCAGAAGTGACCACGGCGCACCTCGCGGCTGGCGCCGGGGCTGGGACCGACCGTCCTTCATGCTGCGAGGACTCTTCGAGCGTCTCGATACGACGCCCGGACAGGAAAAGGTGATTCGAGCCGAGGCCGAGCGCCTGCGCGATGTGGTGTACGAGCTCCGGCGCGAAGTGCCGGCGGCGGGCGACGACCTGGGTCGAGCGATGCGGGGAGAACACTTCGACGAGACCATCTTTGGCGACATGTTTACCCGGCAAGACGACCGGCTCCGCGAGCTTCGCAAAGAGGTCGTCGGTTCGATGGCGCGCATTCATGACGCCCTCGATGAGCAGCAGCGCAAGCGTCTCGCCGAGATGCTCGAGAGCGGCCGCGTACGTCCTTTCTGGGGCCCCTACCGATAAGGAGAACACGATGAAGCGTAAGATACTCATCCTTGCCCTGGCCTTCGGCACGGTCGCGGGATTCGGTTCGGGCTTTGCCCACCTCCGCCACCATCAGTACCATCACCGTCACCATTTCGAGCGACACGTCGCGGAGATCTGCACCGACGCGGCCCTTCGAGTGCAGGACCGACGCGACCGAGAGCGTCCGGACCGGGAGCGTCCAGACCGGGAGCGCCCACCTCGCCAAAACCCGTACCGGTAGTATTCTCCTGTTCTATGGCGATCCGCCTGCTCCTCATCGATGACGACGCCCGCCTTCACGAGCTCCTCGGGAGCTACATGAAGGAGAATGAAGTGGCGCTCGCCTCGGCGCGGAGCGGCGCGGACGGACTGGTCGAGCTCAAGTCCGGTGCCTTCGACGCCGTCCTCTTGGACGTGATGATGCCGGGAATGGATGGCCTCGAAGTGCTCCGACGGATCCGTAAGGACAGCGCGATCCCCGTCCTCATGCTGACCGCCCGCGGCGATGAAGCGGACCGGGTGGTAGGCCTCGAGCTCGGCGCTGACGACTATGTGCCCAAGCCGTTCAGTCCGCGGGAGCTTCTCGCCCGCGTTCGGGCGGTCCTTCGTCGCGCCCAGCCGAACCTTACCGACGAGCGGCTTGCCGTTGGCGGCATCGAGGTCGAGCTCGGAGGCCGGCATGTCCGGGTCGATGGCCGCGCAGTCGAGCTCACCGGGCTGGAGTTCGATATCTTGGTGGCGTTGCTCCGTCGGGCCGGGCGCGTGGTCCCTCGGGCCTCGCTCCTCGAGGAAGCGGGGCGTCACGAGGTGACCGGCGAGCGGACGGTCGACGTTCATATTTCGAAGCTCCGCAAGAAGCTCGAAGCCGACCCGAGCTCGCCGCGCCGAATCCGAACCGTTCGTGGCGTAGGCTATGTCCTGACCCGGGACCAGCCATGAGGCGCGCGAAGGCTTGGATCTCGGCGAAGCTTCACCGCCGAATCTTCATCTGGTTCGGGGTGGCGATCCTGTCGACGGCGACGGTGTTCTCGGTGGTGCAGCTCCTCTCGCCCGGCGGTCCCGGCTGGGCCGAAGACAAGTCCCGGGTCAAGCGGTTCATCGGACAGCGATACGAGGCGGTCTGGGATGACTCGGACGCGCGGTCGGCGATGAGCGAGGAAGCCGCGACCGAGCTCGCGATCGGGGTGTCGGTGTTTGACGCCGCGGGAAATCTCCTGAGCCGTCACGGCGACGAAGAGACCCAGAACCGACCTTGGATCGTGGAGGTCGAACGCGACGGCCAGCTCCTCGGCACCGTGCATTTGTATCGGGCGCCTCCGGTCGGGGCGGTCGTGATGTTCATCATTTCCCTCGTCCTCTCGATCCTCGTGCTGTGGGGGTTTTCGATGTTTGCCGCGCGGAAGCTGATGCGGCCGCTCAACCAAGTGGTGCGGGTGGCCAACGAGATCGGCGACGGGAAGTTTTCGAGCCGAGCCCAGCTCGACCGACGCTACGGCGAAGTCGCGATGCTTGCGGAGTCGATCAACGAGATGGCGCGGCGGATCGAAAAGCAGCTTGCCGATCAGCGAGAGCTCCTTGCCGCGGTGTCCCACGAGATTCGGACGCCCCTCGGGCATATGCGGGTGCTTCTCGAAATCGCGGAAGACAAGGCCGATGACCCAACCACGCTTCGCGAAATTGAAAAGGAGATCTTGGCAGTCGACGCGCTGGTCGACCAGCTCCTCGCAAGCTCGCGGCTAGAGTTCGATTCGCTCGATGAGCGACCGCTGTCGGCGGTAAGCGTGGCGACGAGCGCGCTCGACCGCGCCGGTCTGAGCGTGGAGCTTCTCCGCGCCGAACTCGCGGAGGCCGAAGACGACGGGATTCGCGGCGACCCAACCCTTCTTGCGCAGGCGCTCGCCAATCTGCTCTCGAACGCGGAAAAGCATGGCGAAGGCGTGACGGGAATGCGGGTGTGGCGCGAAGGGCGATTCATGTGCTTCGAGGTTCTCGACCTCGGCCCCGGGTTTCTCGACGAAGAGGTCGAGCGGGTATTCGACTCGTTCTTTCGTGGCCACCGCCGCGCCGGCGCAAGCCACGGCTCGGTCGGCCTCGGTCTTTCCCTCGTCCGGCGCATCGCCAAGGCGCATCAAGGCTACACCTGGGTTCGAAACCGCGACGCAGGAGGTGCCCGCGTCGGCTTCGCCATCGCGACCCAGCGGGCCCCCAAAGTCACCGAGCCCACACGCGAAGAGCTCGCCGAGTCCGCGGCGGCTCACGCTTAGCCTCTGGTCGTTTGTCGCGTCCCGTCGCGCGAGCCTGTAATTCTCAGGCCACCTCAACGACTCGCGTAACCTGTATTTCACTTGCGTGTCTCAGAGGCTCATCTAGGCTTCTAGAAGCCTGGTTCGGTGACGCGCCGAAGAGGAGGGGTAACAATGAAGAGAGATCGTCTCGGCACCTTGTGCCTTATCGCTACTGCGGCGCTTTGCTCCCTTGGGGCGGAATGCAGTCCTAGTCGCCCGGGTTGCGACTTCGGAAACTGTGGGGAGGACGAAGGTCCATCTTGTATCAACTTCTGCGTTCCGCGGGCCAGCACACAACGGGCTGGCGAATGGCACTGCGTTTTGTCCGCTTGACCCTTGCGACGCGGAGACGATCGCGAGCTCCGAGGTGTTCCTTTGCCCCAGCACCCACCGGTGCCAGGTGGACGCTTCCACCGGCGCTCCCACGATCGGCGTCTGCGCGCCCGCCGTCGGGGGCTTTGGAGACGAGTGCGGTGCAACCTCCAACGGTCAGCTGTTCGATGAGTGTGGAAACGGAACGTTCTGCGCTGAAACTGAATGCGGTGACGTCCAACGGTTGAGCGAACTTTCGGGTCGGACTTATACCGACGGGGCGTGCTTAACTCCTGCGCGAGAAGGAGCGCCCTGTGACTCCAATCTTGCCGATCTCGATGTGCTGGACTCGAACGGGGCCCCGACAAACTCGCTCGGATGCGCGCCGTGTGAGCGCGGTACGTGGTGCTTGCCGGGAACTGTCGGAGGGCTCTCCACACCAGAGCTTCGATGCATTCGGCCTTGCGAAGACGCGGACGGCAATCCCGATCCAGGCGCCTGCGCTTGCTCCGAGTCGTTATGTCGCCCCCTTGAACAAGGCGACCTCGGCGGGTTGCCTGCAGATGTCTTGAACGATCCCTTCGGTGAGCCGATCGCGGATGACTTCTGCACTCCATGTTCCAATGGGATTTGTGATGAGACCGTTCCCTGCTGTGACTCACAGGCTTCATGCCAAGAGGTGCCGGTTCTACATTCGCCGGAGGAGCCGGTCACGGAGAGTCTGTGCTGTCGGGAAGCAGGGCTTGAGTGCGATCCAGAGGCAACGAGAGTTCAGTGTTGCCCGGGAACGGTCTGCGGGCAAGAGGGCGTCTGTACCGCTTGCGGTACCGTTGGGCAGAGCCCCGACGGGGCTCTCTGCTGTAGAAACCTGGTGGGAGTCGACACGGGATCGGGCACCGAGTGTCAGCCTTGCTATGGGAGTCTCCCCGGAAGCGTGAATCTATGCTCTGGTTATCAGATGGCGCTGCTCAACAGCTCCGGACAGTTCGACTCGATTCCCATCGAACGGACCCAGGGCTTCGATTGGAACGAGCTGATGCGCCGCGGAGATGTGGGTGGACGCCTCCAGAGGACGCTGGGAGATGTCCAGACAGCGATCTATGAACTCGACCCAGACCGGCATCGTGCCTATCTGTTTCAGACCGCTCCCGCGGTGGGCGGCGACACTTCGATCTATCTGGCGCATCCCAGCGTGCCCAGCATGACCACTGCGGCGATTCCCACGAACAACCTACGGGCGACCCGCGTGTACGACATCGGCGCGTGCTCTTACCAGCTCTCGTGGAACACACTGACGAATATCCTGGCGGCGCAGCTGACGCTTGCCGTGCATGGTTCCCCGCAGGCGGACAACATCACCCATCGGGTGACGACGGTGCAACCGATCCTCGATACGGAGCCTCGCTTCCCGGCTATCCTTCCGTTGGGCTCGCAGAACTCGGCGGATCAGATCCGAGTCGATACCAGCTTCGACGCGGATCTCTCAGGTTGCGACAATGCCCGCATCGACATGCAGATCGATATCACCATCGGTCTTCAGCCAGGGTTCAACGAGACCGCTCAGACGGCGACGGCCGACGTGTTGATGCAGCAGGTCGGCTGTGTGTGGGACTCCTTCGGGTTCGACTGCATGCTCCCGGATGGCGCTGGCGGTGTCGGCCCGGTCAACTACAACCCCGGCATGTACACTCCCCAGCAGATCGACGCCGACATCGCGACGATGGGTTGCGTCGTGGCGCTCTCCGGCACGGAATACAGCTGCATTATCCCAATCACTGGAAGCCCCGGCCAAGTGGGCGTTCCCTATGCCGGAGTAGGAGAGACGTTCGTTCGGCGCCCGGTGGATCTGGTCAACGGCGCGACGAACTTCCGCCTCGAGTCGAACATCGACAGTAGTGACGTTGACTTCCGAGATTGCTCGCCCGCCGACACCTTCGCCCGTGGAACCCTTGCTCGCGCGATTCGGGGTGAGGTCGCGCGGCTTCCCGGCTTTGTCCAGGAAGCGATTGAAGGCCTTGTCGGTCGGCGAGCCACGGCGGACTTCGGAATTCCCGCCGCGAGCGTTCCATCATGCGCGAGTGACACGGATTGTAGGGTGACTCCCTTCCTGGGGGGCCGCCGGCACTCGTGCGACCCGTCGCTTGGAACCTGCGATTTCTTCCGACTCGAGGCTCGCCGTATTCTGATCCGACCGGAAGGAGTCGAGTTTGTGTTCGCAGAAAACTCCGCAGACCCGCAGTTCGCCCTCTTGGACGGGCGTGAAGGTCCGCTTCCCGGCGATCCCCTGTTTTGTGATCCGCTGAGGTACGATCCAGATCGTCCCGACCGCACGCCTCCTCCTGACAGGGTCCCCGGCACCATTCCTATTGGTGTCGCACCACTCTTGAGTGCGACACCCATGTGCAACGCATCGGCGGTTGGCTGCACGGGAATCTGTCCGGACGTGGGCGTCGCCTGCGGCCTCGCGGGACTCGTCACGACCAATCCACCGCCGCCCCTGTCGCTTTGCAACTGCCACCGGTGCGGACTGGATGTGATGACCGACCCCAACAATTGCGGCGCTTGCGGCGTCGTGTGCGCCAGCGGCACGTGCGTGGGTGGAACATGTATGTAGATGGACTCTCGTCGAAGGTGGACAGCCAGCATGACAGGCTT
>JBCCZL010000190.1:0-15370 GCA_039187775.1 Myxococcota bacterium | reverse complement strand
TGACTTCGAGGACATCCGCGCACTCCTGTCGCGGTCGGTCCTGAAGAAACCGTAGCTCGATGGCCTTTCGATAGCGCGGGTTGATTCGCTCGAGCACCTCCCCGACCCGCTGGACCAATGCTTCCCGCTCGGTCCGTGCTTCTACCGCGTCGCCGGGCGTCGCCGGTCCCGGCTGAAGCGGGGCGAGAAGGCTTTCGAAGTTGGCGAGCGCCCGCGATGTTCGGCCTTTCACCCGGTGCATGTCGGTGGCCTTGTTGACGGCGACTCGCGAGAGCCAGTGCCAGAGGCTTTTGCCCTGATCTTCGTATCGGTCGATTCGTTCGTAGAGGGTGCGAAAGGTCTCGCTCAGCGCGTCCTCGGCGGCGGCGCGGTTTCCGAGCCGAGGCATCAATATTCGTCGAAACAGTTCCGGGGCAAACGCACGGTAGAGCTCGCCGAAGGCTTCCCGGTCGCCCTTCTTGGCCCGCGTCAGGCACTGCCGTTCCCAGCGTAGCCGGGCACGGCTGTCGAACGAATCCTCCACGCCGGCTCGGGACAATAGTGGGTTTCGCTGGTTTTTCCATGGCGAGAGCGAGCTCGAGTCGTCCGTCGTCGAAGGCTGTGGTCGAAGGCTGTCGTCGAGGGCCGTCGTCGAAGTACGGCTTTTGCTATTCCGGCGCGGCGAACTGACCGGGTTCGTGCATCCCGTGGCCTCGGAGATCGCTCACCACCAACCGGGTGAGAAGGTCGTTGAAGTACTCCACGGCCACTCGGTCGGTGTCGGCCTCCATGTGCGGGTTTCCGATCCCCGAGTCATCGGTGAGGTACACGTAGGGGGTCGAGGTGAACGCGCCCATCGCCCGAAAGAGGTACTCCACGGTTCGGTCCGCGCCGCTCGCGGCGACCGGAAGAATCCGAATCCCCTGCGCGGCCGCACGGATCATCGCGTGGTGGTAAGTGAACTGGGCGTCGCCGTAGCGCTTGGGTGGGGCATCCGCGATGACGACGAGGACTCGGACCGTGTTGCCTTCGCGCCACTGCAAGCGGCTGAGGGCTGCGTCGAGTCCTGCGTTCAGATCTTCCGGATAGTCGCCACCCCCGGACGCGCGGATGCCACGCATCGCTTGGGCAAAGCCGGTGATGTTCTCGGTGAACGGGATCTGCTGCACCACGTGCCGATCGGTGCGGTCCCGATAGAACGTTGCCCCCACGCGGACCTGGGTCTCCGGTGCCTCTTCCCGAACTCGATGCACGATTTCGGTGACCTCTCGGTTCACGTAGCGGAGCTCGTCTTCCATGCTCCCGGTGACATCGATCAGGAACGCGAGGTCGAGGAGCCGCGGGGCCTGCGCCTGCGCACCGTCGAGGCGAAGCGTGATCTCTTGACCGTCGCCGTGTCGGGGGATCGTCACTCGAGCGGTGCCGCGCACCTGGCCTGCGGTGATCGTGGCTCGAAGGTCCCCGGCAAAATTCGGAAGACTTACACTCGGATAAAAATCCCAGATGCCATCGGCGTGGGTCCGACCGCGCACCTGGTGAGGGGTTTGAACGCCATGCAGCACGATCCCTGCGTCGTTGACGGGGCGACCGGTTGCGTCGACCACTCGAAATCGGAGTCGACGATCCATCCGAAGGCCAAGCGCGTTTGCCTCGCCTCGGTGCCGCGCGAGATAGTCGAGGTAGGGGCCACGCCGATCCATATCGCCCACGCTCGCTGCGGTGAGCGAGGCCTGCGGCTCGTACTGCGGTTCGGTCGAGGGCTCGGCTTCGACCAAGGTGTCGACGGTGACGGTAGTGGTGGTCGTCGTCGTCGTGGTCACCGACACTTCGCCGCCCGAGGGACTGGGCGGTGCCTCGGCCGCCTCATAGGCTCCTACATCGCCGCCTTCGTAGCCGCCCGCGTAAGCGCCCCCATCGCCGTCGCTCGCCGCGGCCGAAGCCGGCGTCGCGGAGCCCTGCGTGACCGCGCGGCGGACGCCGGCCGAAGATTCCGCGGCGTCGGGTCCGGACCCCATGCCCCCGCACGCGCCGACCAACGTGATACCGGTCAGCGATGCGATGAGCGCAAGTGCGATTCGTGTTCTCATTTCCATCCTCCGTCGTGCAGGGAGGTAACGAGGAGCCCGGTCAGAGCTTACAGTTCGGTTTGCGGTCGATTTTGTAGGAGGAAACCGGCTCTTGGTCCCGCGTTCGCTCGCTCCGTGCAGCGTTTGCGCTCTCGAGGGGTTCCTTAAGGTGCCCTTCAGATTATCGTGCCACGGTGAAGCCAGGTCCCATGAGTGAGGTGCTATGAGCAAGCTCCGCGTGCTTGTCGTCGAAGACGACGAAGAACTCGGTGCCCAGATCCGCGAGCAGCTCGACGCGGCGGGATACGAAACGATCTGGCGGAAGGACGGGGACCGGGCCAAGGCTGAAGATCCAGCGAACTACGCCCTGGTGATTCTCGATCTGATGCTCCCGGGGACCTACGGGATGGATGTGCTCAAGCACTATCGGAAACGCTCTGACGTTCCGGTGATCATCTTGAGCGCTCGAAACGAGACCGGAGACAAAGTGCGGGGTCTCTCCCTCGGCGCGGACGACTACATGACGAAGCCGTTCTGGCCGGAAGAGCTGGTCGCCCGAGTGGAGGCTCGTCTTCGCCGCCCCGTGCTGCAGCGAGGTGAGCGGATCACGGTAGGGCCGCTTACCATCGATCTGTCGAAACGAGAGGTTCTCGTGGGCGACGAAGCGGTCGAGCTGACCCGCGCTGAGCTCGAGATTCTCGCCGCGCTGGCTCAGCGGCCGGGCTCGGCGATGTCGCGTGCAGCCCTCGTTCAAGCGGCGCTCGACCCCGACCGTCAAGGCACCGAACGCACCCTCGATGTGCACGTATCGCGGCTCCGAAAGAAGCTCGGCGACGAAGGCGCACGGATCGAGACCGTCTGGGGCGTCGGCTATCGGCTGCGGGACTAACGAGCACTCCGATGGGACTTCGCCTCCGGCTGGGCCTCACCCTGATCGTACTGATCATTCCGTTCGCATTCGGTACGGCGTTTTACCAGGATTACGCGCGCGAACGGGCGATCGAGACGACCACCGCCGAGCAGCTGATCGAGCGAATGGAGGCGGGGGAGCGCTTCGTCTGCGAGGAGTTCCCCGAAACCTACCCAGAGCGTCGGCATCGACGTCGGCGGCGGGCTCGGCCTCGTCGGCTCATGAACCTGCATGCCTACAACGAGAGCTTTGTGTCCGTGAACCCTCGAGCGCCCGAGTTCCCTTCCGAGCTACGGCATGCGCTCGAGGACGGCGAAGACATCGCCGCCCGCGCGACGACGGACCTCCGCGGGCGGCCCCAGCGAATCATCGCGGTGCGAATGCCTTGGCAAGGCGGGCCCTGCGCAGTGATGGTGGTTCGCCGTCCCGGACCTCCCGCGGGCGAAGCGTTCGAGCGTTCGCTGATTCCTGCGTTGGGGATCAGCTTCTTTACGATTCTCCTCGCCCTTCTTGCGGCGGGGCCGGTGGTCCGGCGCATTCGCCGCCTTCGCCGCGCGGTGGAGGATGGCGCGCATCCGATCTCGGTCGGCGGTCGCGACGAAGTCACCGCCCTCGCCGACGCATTCACCGAACGACAGCGGGAGATCCGCGACCGCATCGCGGAGGTCGAAGCTCGCGACGAAACGCTGCGGCGTTACGTGGCGAATACGACGCACGACGTGATGATTCCGCTCACCGTGATCCAGGGACATCTTTCCCAGCTGCGGACGACCCTTCAGGCGGGCGAAGCCGCGGATCCCGAACGGGTGCGCGCGGCGATCGAAGAGTGCCACTATCTGTCGTTGCTCATGGCGAATCTCAGCGTCGTGGCGAAGCTCGAAGCGGGGGAGCCGCATTTCGAGACGCATCCGGTCAACCTCGGCGAGCTCGTGGGGCGGGTGGTCGCTCGGCACCGCCCGTTCGCGACCCAACGCGAGGTGGAGCTCAACCAGGCGGTGCCCTCCGAACCGGTCACCGTGGATGGCGATGTGACCCTCCTCGAGCAGGCGGTTGGCAACCTTCTTCAAAACGCCATCCGCTACAATCAGCCAAACGGACACGTCGCCGTCGTGCTCGACCGCGAGCGCGATGGGTTCGTGCTTCGCGTCCTGGACGACGGGCCCGGGATCGCCGAAGAGGAGCGAGAGAAGATCGTTCAGCGCGGGTTCCGGTCCGACGCTGCGCGGACTCGCCATCCGCATGGCCTGGGGCTGGGTCTCGCCATCGTCCGCGAGGTTGCCGACCGACATCGGCTGGAGCTTCGCCTGCAGGACAACGAACCTCGCGGCCTCGTGGTGAGCCTTCGTCCGGCGGATCCCGATTCTTGGCAGGAGTGAGCTTCGGTTCCCTGAGGCAGGCGCGGTCGACTCGTTAGCCCGCATCCGTCACCAGAGTCGATGGATCTCGCTCGAAAGTGCCGCAGCCGTGCGGACCTCGGACAGGACGCCGCAGCCGCACTCGACGTACTGCGAGGACGGCTGGAGGGAGAAGGTCGTGCGACTGCGGTGCTTTCGGGCGTGAGGCGCGGCGAGTGGTGACGGATGCGGGTTAGGGAATTCGATAGACGCCGCGAAGCTGAAAGGCGGAGTGGTCGGCGAGAACGTTCCGCACTTCGACCGGAAGCTCTGCGTAGTCCTGAAGTGCGAGCGGCACGCTCTGTGTCGTGACGCTGATGCTCGCCGAGTAGCTTCCCCATAGCCCATCGCTGCAGGCGTAGCAGGTGCTGCCCACGAGCTGGTGTTCGACGAGGAGCGCATTGTGGGTGAACAGCGGCCAGTGGGCGACGAGCTCCAGGTCCTGCGCGCTCTCGGCTTCGATGAACGACTCGTCACCATGGTCGAGCGTTGCGAACGCGCGGCGCTGAAGCTCTGGAGTGAGTGCCGAGCGCTCGTTTTCATCGAGGAGGGTGATGAATTCACGCCGCTCGAGGTCGAAGACGTCGGCACCGGCAGTGGAAGAGCCGTGCGCCCCGCAGTGGTAGGCGTAAGTTTCCTCGCGGAAGAAGAGGTAGGGACCCACGCCGGCCACGAGTTCGTAGCTGTGGGTGAGGTCGGCCGGGGCGTCCGCGTCGTCGAGTTCGGGACCGTTCTTGAGGAGAAGCTCGGCTCCGGTTTCGAGGTCAACCAAGGTCGAACGAGTCACCGTTCCCTCGTTGGCGTCCGTGTCCTCGTCAAACTCGCAGGGTCGAAGCGATATCGAGATTGGCTCTTCGCGGTATTCGAAGCGCCGGCCGCCCGCTTCCAGCAAGATCGCGTCGTGGATTTCCTGCGTGTCGGCCCCCACGATGAGGGTTCGGGCCGTGCCCTCTTCGGTGTGGCCAAAAAGCGCAAAGCGAGGGGCCGGCTCGGTCGGCACGCCGTCCATCACGTCCTCCGCATTCGTCGGGTGCCCATCGGTCGTTGGACGTGCGTCGGCCGACGACGCGTCCAGCGCACTGGCGTCCGGGGTTCCGGCTTCCTCGGGTTCCACTCCGGCCGAGCTCGTGGCGGATAGAGTGGAGGATGGCGTGGAGGACGGGCTCGCGGGCGCGGCCGAGCTTCCCTGGCACCCCGGACTGAACACCAAGATGAGGGCGGCACCGAGGGTCACGAAGAAGATGTCGAGGCGAGTCATGCCAAGGATCGCAGCAGCGGCTGTGCCACGGTGAATTTGCTTGCAAAAGCGTCCCGATCTCGGGGTATTCGCGGAAACCGGGTGGGGCGTTTTCCGCGGTGCTGTGGGCGTCGCGACACTGCGACTTTCCCGGTAGACCGGAGCTCTGACTCCTCCCCCGGTCTCGCGGTGGGACACTCTCGTTCCGCGCGGCGAGGCTTGCCGTGGCCCCGCGCGGTCGGATCCGCGTGCGGATTTTTGACGGATGCTGCGGCGGACGGCTGGATTACCTTTGCAGCGTGCTTCGCGCGCTCATGACTTTCGCGGCCTTCGGTGGAGCCGTGGTGGCCTGCACGGAGGTGGTCTCCGAACCTTCGACGAAGCATCCCGCGCCCGAGCCTCCGTCGCTTCGCTTTCCCCCGCACGCCGAGCCCGCGCCGGATCCGTCGATGCCCCAGGGACTCGGAGTGTATGTTCCGCTCGAGGATGCACACGGCACGGCCCTTCAACACTTCGCGGAGGCGCTCCGCCGAACCGAGCGGGGCGACCACACCACCCGGATCGCGGTCTTCGGCGCGTCGCACATGGCCAACGATCACTTCGTGGGCTTTGTCCGAGATCGGCTTCAGCGCCGTTACGGGGAATCGGGCCGCGGGTTTGTCCTCGCGGCATGGCCGAGCGACCTCTACCACTACTGGCAGTGGGGAGCCGAGGTCGAGCTGGGGGACGGGTGGGAACGAATTCGACTTGGCATCCACCACGGAGAACCCGACCATTACGGAATTGGCGGGCTGATCTTCGACAGCGGGGGATCGGCGGCGCGCGCCCGAGTCCGCACCGCGAGCTGGGGTGTGGGCCAGCGCGCCGATAGCGTGGAGTTCTGGTTCCACCAACAGCCCGACGGCGGTGCGGCGACCCTGGTCGTCGATGGCGAGGCGCACCGGATCGACACCGCAGCGGACGAGCCATCGCCTGGGTTTTTTCGGCTAGAAGTCGAAGACGGGCCGCACGAAATTCAGCTCGAAGTCGAAGAGGGATCGCCGGTGCGCGTTTACGGGCTAGTGCTCGAACGGGACTACCCCGGGGTCGTGGTAGACAACCTCGGTCTCGCCGGCGCTCGCGCGCGCAATCATCTCAAGTGGCTCGAACCCACACATTCGATCCAGCTCCGACGTCGAGCGCCCGACCTTGTGATCTTTGCCTACGGAGGAAACGAAGGAAACGACGACGGCCAAGTCACCCTTGCCCAATATCGAGAGAACGCCACCGGAGCGATCGAAAAGATGCGTGAGGCGGCGCCCGAAGCTTCCTGCATCTTGATGGGACCCTTCGACAAGCCCCAGCAGCGAGGCGCGCGTTGGGTGCATCGGGAGCGAACGACCTCGATCGCGACCATCCAGCGCGAGATCGCAATCGAACAGAACTGCGCATTCTTCGACACGGTGACATTTATGGGAGGTCAACTCTCGATGACCCGCTGGGTCGAGGAGGACCTCGCGCGCGGCGATCACGTGCACCTCGGTGCCCAAGGCTACCGTCGGCTCGGCGAGGTCTTTCTCCAGGGGCTGTGCGCCCGTCTTGGAGGAAGCTAACGCTCTATTCTGCGGCGTCGCCACCGATGGCGAAGCCAAAGAACACACGGTCGAAGGTTCGGTCCAGGATCGGCGAACGGAAACTCCGGACGCTTCCAAAGGTGGCCACTCGAATTCGGGCGGCGCTGGGTGCCGTGGCCGCAAGGGTCGCGACCCAACGTTGGACTCCCGCATCGTCTTCGACTGCGAGATAGCGATAGCCGCCCGCCGAGATCTCTTCGACGACCCGCCCCTCGAACACAAACTCGTCGCCGATGGGGAGGCGAATCCGTTCGGGTGGAGGGTCGGCGTCGCGGGACTCGGCGGCTGCTGGGGCCTCGGCGCCTGCTGAGGTCTCGGCGAGAGCCTTCGGTGCCGGGGGATCCGCCGATGCCGGAGCGAGGAGCACGACCGAGGCTACTCCGAGGCCGACGGCCATGGTCAGGCCGGCGACCGGTGTGACCCGAGCCATCAGTACGTCGGCTCCACGCCTTCGAGCTCTTGCGTTGCCCGTGCCCAGCTGACGTCCGCTCCGCGCTGGACCTCGAACGTGTGGGTCGAGCTTCCCCCGCGCGAGATTTCGCCGACCCGCTGGATCGCCTGAATGTGGGCGGGTCCGGTGACGAAGGTAGCCATCGCTCCTTGGTCGCGCCAGACCGTGAGGGTCCGCGCGGTCCCACATTCGCCAGAGCCACCCGTGGACACCGCGAGCAGGCCGTCCTGCGTCGCTAGCGCCGTCGTGATCGCGCCGACGATCTCGTTGAATGCGTCCATCGATTCTGGGCGGCCCTGAAGCGCGAGGTAGGTCGTCGCGACGAGATAGCTTCCATCTTCGGGATCGGCGACCGCCCCGGTCATCGGATCGACGATCGGTCCGACCAGCGGCTCCTGGCCGAAGTCAGATTCGAGGAGCGTTTGAAGGCACGGGTCTTCCACGGTCCCGTCCGCCGCGCCGTCGGCGCTGGATTCCGCGCTGTCCGGCATGCCGGCCTCGCGCATGCCGCTTATGGGATCCGGATCGTTGTCGGAGCACCCCACAAGGACCGACGAAACCAACAGCCATGCGGATGTAGTTGCTTTCAGCATATCAACCTCATTCAGTGAACGGTGAGGTGCCTATGCGGAGGTGGCTGGTCTCCGGCTTGACTCCGCCGGTCAGAATCCGGGCCCAACGGGACAGTCTCGAGGTCTCCGGCTCGGCCTGGCCGTTTTGGCCAAGCCTTCGGCCGCCAAGGTCAAGCCGATTCCCGGCCGATTCCCTACCAACAAGAAGCCATGTCGTTTCCCCGGATTCCGTCCTTCCTCTTTGATGTTCTCTTGGGTCGGGCGCGCCGGGCCGAACCGAGGGAACTGGAACGAGCGATCGCGGTCTCGCGCCAGATGGTCGAAGACCGATGCCGGAGTGCGGGGACGGTTCGGGAAGACCCGTCGCACCTTCGTGATCGCGTGGTTCTCCACCTGTCGATCGGTGGCGCGGTCGGCGGTCTGTTCCTGGTGGTGCTTGCCGGCTTCACGCTCGCCGGGGTGTGCACCTCTTATCTCACCCTCGCGCTTCACGCGATGGCGGTGGCGTTCGTGGGCGGAGCCCTGCTCCTGCTTCGTCAAGGGACCCCGTCGCCGAGGCTCACGCGCAGCGTCGAGGCGTTCGCGCTGATCGGAAGCTTTCTGCTTTATGGCGCGATGGCGGCGGTGAGTTCGGCAGAGGCCTTCGCTACCGAGACGCTTGTCCTCATCTACTGTATGGCGATGATCGGCCGAAGTGTGTTCACCCCGAGTTCCGCCTTGCACACTGGGCTGCTCGCCTTCGGTGCGGCCGTGCCGTTCCTTGGAGCCACCCTGTTCTTGTCGCACGCGCACGGGATCGCCGATCAAACGGTGGTCCTCGCGGTGGTGTGGTACGTCGCGATCGGTGCCCTCGCCGCGGCGGTGTCCAAGGTGATCTTCGGGCTTCGCACCGAGGTCCGAGCCGCGATGCGCCTTGGCCAGTACACCCTCGAGCAGAAGATCGGCGAAGGCGGCATGGGGCGGGTCTACCGTGGCCGACACGCGATGCTGCGTCGGGAGACCGCAATCAAGATCATGAGCGAGAGTTCGACCGACGGCCGAAGCGAGGAGCGGTTTGAGCGCGAGGTTCAGCTCACCGCTCGGCTGACCCATCCCAATACCGTGACGGTATTCGACTACGGGCGGACCGCCGATGGGCTCTTCTACTACGCGATGGAACTCATCGAAGGAGAGACCCTTCAGTCGATCGTCGAGGCCACGGGCCCGATGCCTCCGGACCGCGTGGTCCACGTGCTCCGGCAGGTCGCGTCCGCGCTGCAGGAAGCGCATCAGCTCGGGCTTATTCACCGGGACATCAAGCCCACGAATATTATGCTTGCCCGGATCGGTGGGGAAGACGACATCGTGAAAGTGCTCGACTTTGGCCTCGTTCGAGATCTCAGCTCCGGCGCGATCGGGAAGTCCGACGTGACCACCGTCGTCGGGACGCCGGACTACATGGCGCCCGAGGTGATCTCCGACCCCGAAGCGGTCGATGCGCGAGTAGACATCTACGCCCTCGGCGCGGTGGGGTACTATCTCCTGACGGGCGAACGTTTGTTTGATGCGACCACACCGCTGGAGGTTTGCGCTCATCAGCTGCACAGCACACCATCACCGGTCGAGGAAATCTCGCCCTCCGTGCTCCCGTTCGAGCTTGCTGCGCTGATCGAGGCGTGCCTCGCGAAAGACCCGGAGGACCGACCGCGCAATGCGCGACGGGTACTTCAGCGTCTTCACCCCATCGATGTCGAGGCGTGGACCGAGGAACGGGCGGCCGAGTGGTGGCGCGTTCACGATCGGGCATTTCAGAATGCCGCCACTGCCGAGCCCCGGCTCTCCGAAACCGTGGAGGCTCCGATCGCCGATCCGAACCTTGCGCCGATCGTCCCGCTGCCCCGACCAGGATATTGAGCGAGATACATCGATGCCCACCTACGCAGCCCCGCTGATTCAGAACACGCTTCGCTACGCGGCGGCCCGCTCCTTTTCGCGGCAGGATCTGCTTCGGCGCCTTGGTCTCCGCGAAGAAGATATCGCGAGCAACGAAGCGCGGGTGCCCGCGGAGAGCCTGTATCGGCTTCTCGATATCCTGGTCCGCGAGCTCGACGATCCGGGGGTCCCGATCCATATCGTCCAGTCGGCGAACCTGGCCGACCTGCACGTAATGGGCTTTGCGGTGATGACGAGCCTCAACGCGCAGGACGCGATCGAGCGAGCGTGCCGCTACTACCGGCTCCTTACCGACACCGGGTTTTATCAGCTCGATGTCGACGACGAGCAGTACCATATTCGCTGGGTCAGCGACCCTCCCCGGACCCTGGGCGAGCGGCTTTCCGCAGAGTCAGCGATCGCCGGGTATCTCCACCATATGCGCTCATCGGCCGGACGGAGCGTGGTGCCGACGAATGTGTCGTTCACTCACCCTGCTCCCGAAGACCTTCGCGTGCACCGAAGTTTCTTCCGAGGCCCGGTCCGCTTTTCGGCAGACTACGCTGGGTTTTCATTTCTTCGCTCGGACATGAAAGATGTGGTTCCTCAGCGAGCCGACCCGGCCCTCAATGCTTTCTTCGTCCGGCACGCCGAGGGCATGCTCGAGGAACTCGGCCCGGCGACGGATCTCGTGCTGCGGTCTCGGGATGTGATCTCGCGGGTGCTGGCGTCCGGTGAACCGAGCATCGCGGTGGTTTCGAAGCAGCTCGGAATGAGCGAGCGAACGCTTCGCCGCGCCCTAAAGAAAGAGGGAAGCTCCTTTCGCGAGCTCGTCGATGACGTCCGCCGGTGCCGGGCCGAGTCGCTCCTCCAGAGCGACCGGACGACGATCAGTGAAATCGCGTTTCTCCTGGGCTTCTCGGATGCCTCCGCCTTCAGTCGCGCGTTCCGACGCTGGTGCGGGGTGTCCCCGCAGGCATTTCGCCAAACGAGCTCAAGCTAGTCTAGCCGACTCTTCCCATCGGCGGTCCTCGCGCCGGTCCTCGCGCCGGCACTGCTCTGGTCGGCTCGGTGGAGAGCGACTATACAGGCCGCGGTGTCCGGTCTTGAATGCCAGACCTGCGGGGCAGCGCTCACCATCGAGCCGAACCATCGCACGGGCCGGTGCCTTTATTGCGCGTCTCCCGCGGTGATCGACCGACCGGCCGACCCGAACCGGCCGAATCCCACCTTTGCGCTCGGTTTTGTGGTCCCCGAAAAGAAAGCACTCGCGATCGCCCGACGATGGGTTCGGCGTCCGTTCTTTGCGCCGGGCGCATTTCGAAGTGCGAAGGTCAACGACATCCGCGGCATCTATGTTCCGACCTATCTCTACACCGCGGCCGCCCACTCGAGCTTCAGCGCGAGCATCGGCGAGAACTACACGGTGACCGAGACCTACACGACCACCGACGCCAACGGAAAAACGGTCACCCGCACGCGCACCAAAACCAAGACCGAATGGCGTTCGCTGTCCGGTACCCATGCCATCTACGTGAGCGATCATGTAGTGACGGCGTCCCGGGGTCTCGCCAATGCTGACCTCGCGCGGATCGAGCCCTTCGATCTACGGGCTCTTCATCGCTACAGCGCGAAGCTGGTGTCGGGCTGGGTGGCGGAAGAGCCCTCGATGTCCGCCGATGAGTCCCTCGCCCACGCCCGCGGAGAGGCGCTTCGCTCTCTCGGGGGAGAGCTCGGCCGATTCATGCCCGGTGATCGTCATCGGAACCTCCAGTACCAGACTCGGTTTCACAATGAAGATCTCGAGCTCACGCTTCTGCCGGTCTGGGTCCTCCCGGTCCGCTACGCGGAGGACAAGCCGGTTGTTCGCTTGCTCGTCAACGGCCAGACCGGGCGGATCTGGGGCCGGGCGCCGACGTCGGCGGTCAAAGTGACCCTCGCGATTCTGATCCCGCTTCTCTTGCTTCTCCTCGTCGGCATGGTGGCCTATCTGGTAGGTGGCGCATGAGCGTGTGCGCCCGCTGCGAGAGCCCGCTCGCGTCGGAGGATCTCCGCTGCGCGGTGTGCGGCCTGCCGGTTCCTCCCGACGAACGGTATCGGGGAAAGGTCGTCGCCAAGGTGCTTCGCTGCGATGAGTGCGGCGCGGCCCTGACCTACCAAGTAGAGGTCCAGGCGCCGAAGTGCGCGTTCTGTGGCTCGGTCGCGCACGTGGAGCTGAGTGAGGATCCGATCGAGGAAGCCGAGCTGTTTCTACCGTTCGTCGTCGATCGAGCCACCGCTCAGAGCGCACTTCGCCAATGGCTCGGAAGCCTAGGGTGGTTTCATCCCTCGGACCTCAAGAGCGCCGCCACCCTCGCCTCGCTCACGCCCCTATGGTGGGTCGCCTGGACGTTCGACGTCGATGCACTGGTAAGCTGGACCGCGGATTCGGATGCCGGGGCGCGGACGTCGTCGTGGGCGCCGCACGCCGGGCAGTCCCCGATCTCGCTTCGGCAGACCCTGGTGAGCGCTTCCCGTGGCCTCACCGAAAAAGAAGTTCAGAAGCTGACCCCCCACTTCGACATGGCGAGCGCCCTCCGGAAGCCTCCGCCGACGCCGGGGGCGGCGATGGAGCGCTTTGACGTCCAGCGCTCGGCCGCGCGGCAGACGATCGCTCGGGCCGTCGAAGGGGTTGCGCGCAACCACGCGTCGCACTGGATTCCTGGCTCGACCTATCGAAATCTTCACGTAGCGGTGATGCCGAAGCGCCTCGTCACGCGACGATATGCACTTCCGACCTACGTCCTTGCCTACCGCTACAAAGACACGCTCTACCGAGCGGTGGTCCATGGTCAGAACGCGAATCTCGTACTGGGCAAGGCCCCGATGTCGATCGCCAAGATCGCACTGGTGGTGGGCCTGGTCTTCGCGGCGATCGCTCTCGCGATCGTCGTGCTCGGACTGGTCGCGGCGGTTCAGTAGACCCCCGGGATGATGCGTTTCGGCACTTCGGCGCGGTAGCGATCCCAAAGGTCGCCGTACTTTATTGCGCAGCGCCGGTCATCATCGCGCTCGCGCGGAAAGAGGAGCAACACGTAATAGAGTGGGTAGAGCCAGGGCCAAATCGAATCGGGGCGCCCGAGGGCGAGGGCGAGGCCGGTCGCCATGAGGATCTCCCCGAGGTAGTTCACGTGCCGCGAGATTCCCCAGAACCCAGAGCACAGGAGGGTGTGTTTGCCGTCGGTGAGGGTGCGGGGAGCGATGCCGAAGAACCTCTGCTTCGGGTTCCGCTTGAAGAAGTACTTCTGCATGTTTGCCCCCCGCGCGAAGGACCAGCCGGTGAAGAACACCATCGCGGCGGCCACATAAAGCGCCGGGTGCGGCGACGGGTCGGGCTCGTCGGCAACGCCCCATAGCCCGACCGCGTAGAAATATGGGTAGAACGTGAGGCAACCCCAGCCGAGCTTGAATCCCACCCGCTCAGCGAAGAGGTCGTAGGTGTAGAGGTGGACCCGCTCGAAGGTGAGATAGTCGAGGACGAACCAGGTGAAGAGACCCACGTAGAGGAACACGCCGAAGGAGGGCGTCGTCGGATAGGTCTTCACGTGGTGCGCCGCAAACGAAAGGAGATTGAGCTCGAGCATCGTGGCGCCCACGAGATAGAGGTACATCTTCGCGTCGACGCGGCCCCCGAAGAACTGCGGGTTTTCGAGGCGGCCCAAAAAGAAGTCCACCGGGTAGCTCCGGTTGGCCTTTCCCTTGGCCACGATCCACACGCTGAACGCGATCCCGAGGGTGAATGCGCCGGCGAGACTTTCCCAGCGGACATCCCAGAGCCAGCCATAGGGAACAAGATCGAAGAACCCGAGCGCGGCCCACCCCCCGACGCTTAGGATCAAGACCGGCAATCCGTTGAGTCGGTAGCGGAGAGGCTCGCCCGATGCGTCCTTGGCGTAGCCAACGACTTTCCGGGCCGGAACCACGAGGTGAAGCCCGAGTACAGCGAGATAGACGGCGACGGGGGCAAGGAAACCAGTGGGGGTCATGACTGCTTCAGCTTTCCGGTGTTGGACGCCATGATCGAGATCGCGGTTCGCCGTGGCAAGAGGCGTCCCATGAACAAGCTGGCGAGCTGGTTGACCACGCCCGGAACCACTCGGGGCCCTTTGCCGAGGGCCTTCAACGTGCGCTCGGCCACGGCGTCCGGATCCAGCGTTCCCGGAGGATCTCCAGCATGACTCGTCGCAAGGTAGCCGGGCGTTCGAATCGCCCCGGCGCAGGATACCAACACGTCGACCCCCGCGTCCCGAAGCTCCCCCCAGAGGCTCTCCCCAAACACCGTGTTGAATGCTTTGGTGGCGGCGTAGGTGGCGAGTCGAGGCGAACCCTGAAAGCCCGCGAGCGACGACATGAAGATCAGTCCGCCGGAGCCGCGCTCGACCATCGCCGGACCCAAGATCCGGGCGAGCGTGACCGGTCCCCGAACATTGACGTCTACCGCGCGGAGCAACCCATCGAGAGGTTGGTCGAGGAGAGCGCCGAGGGGGGCGTAGGCCGCGTTGTAGACCCCGAGCCCGACCGGGCGGTCGGCGATGAGGTCACGGAGCGCCTCCGCGAGGCCGGGTTCGGCGAGGTCGACCGCTCGCACCTCGACTTCGACGCTGTGGGCGGACCGAATCTCTTCGGCCACGGTTTCCAGCACCGCCGCCCGGCGCGCCAGAAGGAGAAGATTCACGCCCCGCGAGGCGAGGGACGCCGCGAAGGCTTGTCCGAGGCCCTCCGAGGCCCCTGCGACCAGCGCCCAGGGGCCGTAACGGTCCGCAAAGGGGGAGGGGAGGGCTGGCTTCTGTGGCAGGATCGCAGTCCAGCGTCATTTTCAGCCCATCTTCAAATTTGCGGAAGTCGGCATTTTGCCCGACGATCCTTTGATACCTTCTTGCATCAAAACCTGAGATTTTTATTCCTGTTTTAATGAGAATCCACGCCAACCCGCTTTCAAAAAGTGCTTTTCTCCTCGCTTTTCGCAGCGGGCCTCTTCCTTTTTGTGCATGGGCTTCTAGCGTTGCGCCCGCCGATGGCCAAGAAGCGCCAGGGCCCGTTTCATCAACGGGATGACCAGATCGATCCAAGTCCTCAACAACTTCCGCGATGTCGCGCGCACGTGCGCAAAACTCGGGGCTCAGAGCGCTTTTAAAAGGCAGTACGACCAAAGCCAGAATAGAACCATTGCGGCTGGGCATGTGGTTCCATCGACATGA
>JBCCZL010000189.1:0-15428 GCA_039187775.1 Myxococcota bacterium | reverse complement strand
GGTACTCGACGTACCGAGAGGACGGCTGGAAGGAGAAGGCCGGGGAGAAGGCCGGGGAGAAGGCCCGGGAGAAGGCCCGGGAGAAGGCCCGGGGAAGGTAGTGCTTTCGGGCGCGAGACACGCCGACGGGTGACCGATGCGGGTTAGATCCCTGCGCGCCGCTGCAGACGACGCCCTTGGGTCTTGGCGGCCTTGAGCGTCGCCTCGCGGTCGATCGTTTGGAGCACCCGATCTTTCAGCAACAGCCGCCCGTCCACGAGCACATGGCGGACGTCCGCCGGCGAAGCCGAGTAGACGAGTCGTCCGACCGCATCTCCTCCGGGCTCGCTGTGGAGATCGCCAAGCCCCACCACCGCCACGTCGGCCTTTTTTCCCACTTCCAGCGAACCGACTTCATCGTCGATTCCCAGCGCCTTCGCGCCGTCGCTGGTTCCGAGCGCGAGTGCGTCCATCGCTGAGAGCGCGGCCGCATCGTCGGTTTTTGCTTTGGCGAGGAGCGCGGCCTGCCGAAGCTCGGTGAATCCATCGTGTCGGTTGTTGCACGGCGCGCCGTCGGACCCGAGGCCCACCACCAGCCCCGCGGCCTGCATTCGGGGTACGTGCGCGATGCCGCTCGCGAGCTTCAAGTTCGCGCTTGGGCAATGCACGATTCGCGTGCCCGCCCGCGCCATCTTCTTCATTTCACCGTCCCGAAGCTGAACCCCGTGGGCGAGGATGGTGTCCTCGCCAGAGAGGCCCGAGCGAGCGAGAGCCTCGATGTCGTCGATGCCGAGCTCGGCTTTCACCGCCCTCCGCTCGTCGGCGTGTTCGGCGGCGTGAGAATGGAGGAGCGCGCCGCTCTCGCGGGCGAGACGCGCGGTTTCTTTCAGGAGCCGCGGTGAGCACGAGAGAATAAACCGCGGCGCGAACGCATAGCCGAGCCGTCCATCCTCCGCCCCGTGCCACCGTTCGCAGAGCTGAGCGCTCTCCCGAAGACTCTCGCGGGTGTTTTCGCGGAGTCCCGCCGGGACTCCCTTGCCCCGGTCCATCATCGCCTTGCCGGAAAAGCCACGGATGCCGCTTCGCCGCATCGCCTGAAAGACGACGTCGTGATGATGCACGGTGCCCATGTCGAGAATCGTGGTGGTGCCTCCCGCGATCATTTCCGCGAGGCCGAGGTCGGCCGACGCGCGGAGCGACGCGCGATCGTGGGCCGCCTCGAGTGGCCAGATCCGGGTCTTTAACCAGCGGAGAAGCGGCAGGTCGTCGGCCATTCCTCGAAACAGCGTTTGGCATAAATGAACGTGGGCCTGCACGAGCCCCGGGAGTACTGCGCAACCGCGGGCGTCGATGAGCCGGGCCGGGCGGTCGCGTATGATCTTGCCAACGCCAACGATGCGTCCGCCGCGAACCAGCAAGTCTCCCTGAAAGACCCGCCGATTCGGATCCATCGTGACCAGCGTGCCGCCACGGATCAGAAGATCCATCGCTTTAGGCAGCCATTTTTTCCAGCGTCGATCGCACGAGGCCAACGAATCGGTCGCGGACCTGCTCGGCCGTATCCTTCACTTCGTCGTGGCTCAGGGCCTGCCCCCCGATGCCTGCGGCCTGGTTGGTGATGCAGCTGATGCCGAGCACCCGAACCCCCATGTGGCGCGCAGCGATGACCTCGAGCACGGTGCTCATACCGACCGCGGTGCCGCCGATCGCTCGAACCATTCGCACCTCGGCCGGCGTCTCGTACGTGGGACCGAGGAGGCCCGCATACACCCCCCGGCGGAGTTCGAAGCCAAGCTCCGCCGCGGCGTTGTCGGCGAGCCCCATGAGCTTGCGGTCGTAGGCCTCGGTCATGTCGGGAAAGCGCGGTCCGATCGAGTCGTCGTTCGGACCTACGAGACAGTTGGTGCCGGTGAGGTTGAGGTGATCCTCGATGAGCATCAGGTCACCAGGGCGCATTGTCGGGTCGACGCCGCCGGCGGCATTGGTGATCAGCAGACTCTTCGCGCCAAGAGACGCCATGAGCCGGACGCCGAACACCACATCATAGGCGCTGTGTCCCTCGTACAGGTGCACGCGGCCCTGCATCGCGACGCAGCGGGTCTTGCCCGCGTTGCCAAACACAAGGTTTCCGGCATGGCCCTTGACCGCGGAGATCGGAATGCCCGGGATCTCTTCGTAGGGAATCGCCACCCGCGACTCGAGTTCGTCGGCAAAGGCACCGAGCCCTGAGCCGAGGACCAGCGCGACGTCGCAGGCTTTGTCGGTGTGCTTGCGAACCGCGGTCCGAGCGTTTTCCAGATCCTGCGTGAGCCGATTGATATTCGCCATGATTGCTCCTCGCGTTTCGCGAGCGGCCGCTGGATACCACGGCGAGGCCGAACAGAACATTTTTCTCTCTCCGGTGTCCGAGAAGTGTGCCCCTCGCGATCTTCAGCTCGCCGACCTATGTTGAACGGGTGCCCAGGGTGAACTAGTGCCGCGCCTGCCTTCCAACGTGTCGATCGACCGTCAGGACTGGCGGCTCCTCCCATCGGAGGAAGTGCTCTGGTATGGGCGCCCGGAAGCGGTCGGCTACGACCGACGCTGGACGCTCGTCCCTCTGTTTCTTCTGGGTACGGCTTTGATTTTCGGGGCTTTCGCGGGGCTGGTGTGGGTGGCCGACCTACCTGGTGCAGGTCGCGTGGGGTCCTTTGCGATCTTTTTGGCGCTCTTCGCGGCAACGGTTCGGCTGGCCCCGAAGTTCCTGATCGATCCCTGTGAGTACTTGGTCACGAACAAGCGCGTATTTTTTCGGCGGGGGGCGTACCGGCGAAGCATGGAGCGGCATGCGGTGAACTACGCGCGGATCCGCTGGCACCGGTCGGCGCCCGGCGTCGGCCATCTGGAGTTGGTGCGGGCGGTTCCCTTTGGTCCGCTCGCCCGCCAGATGCGAATCCAGTTGCTCAACGTGCAAGCCCCCGATGCGGTGTACGCGACGATTCGGGACGCCGAGCAAAGCGAGCACGCCGGTGACAATCAGGTCCCCCTGATCGAACGGCTCGAGCCGGGAGAAAACGTCGTGTGGGGTGCCCACCCGGAAGGGCTTCACCTTGGCTGGCGAGAGGTGGCGATCGCCCTTTTGGGGGTGGCGATGCTCGTGGTGGCAGGTCGCTATCTTCTTCTCGCCGGCGGCGAGCTCGTGAACCTCGAGGATCTCGGCCTCGCGACCAACTCGTGGACCTGGGCGTTCTTCTTTCTTGCCGTGGCGATCACCTGGTCGTTGCTGATCGCGGTCGGGGCGGGTCTCCTCTGGTACGGCGTCTGGCGGGCCCGCAGTCTTGGGGCGAGCACGGAATATTTGCTCACCGATCGGCGACTCCTCATTCGGCGGGGCCTCACCGAACTCTCGGTCGACCGAAAATGCATCGTCGACGTGGCCCACACGCGAACATTTCGCGGACTCCATCATGTGTTCCTCGTGCTCGACGCGCCGAACTCGCGGGCCCTCGCCGACAGTGGAGCCCTCAATACGCTGCTGCCCGCTCGTGATGCCGTGGGGCCGGTCCTCTACGAGCTTCGCGACGTTGACGGCTTTCGCGCAGTTCTCCAACTGTAAGCCCCACGGTTCCTCGACGTTGTCTCGAGGGCATGGAGGAAATGGGTCCGCCGTCCCACATGTAGGACTCGCCAGCGGAAAGATAGGTGTCCTACCCCACACTTGGAGGCCGGGGCACGGATTCATCGATGGCGAGGCCAGGGTTGGTTGGGAGAGAAAAGTGTCGACGGGTTTGAATCCGACAAAGCGTCCCCCCGTCATTGCCCTCGGCCCTACGTGGCCCTCGTGCGCCGTTGACGAGAAGAGCGGGACGAATCTAGTCTCCCGTTCGCTGGCGTCGTTACGAGGGACTCTGTAGTCAACCCTTCCTTTCGACTGATTCGATCTCGCCAAGGAGGCGCAGGGACTGACCTTACGTAAGTTGATTCTTGTTCTGGGCGTAGCCACGGCCGCTCTCGTTCTGACGAGTGGTTGTCGGCTCCGAGTACGCGGAACTACTCCGCCGCCGCCGCGAGCGGAAGTTACCGTTCAGGCCACCACGCCACCTCCCCCCAGCGCTACCGTTCACGTGCAGGCCGGCCAGCCCCAGGTGGCTTCGGGCGTTACCGTGATCGAAGCGTCCTGCCAGCAGGGCGCCCAAGAGGTCTGTGACGGCCTCGACAACAACTGCAACGGCGCGATCGACGAGGGCTGCGGTTACCAGACCGGTGCGATTCAGATCACTCTCGCCTGGGGGAGCCAGGTCGACCTCGACCTCTATGTGACGGACCCCGCGGGAGAGACCATCAGCTACTCCCACACCAACTCGGCATCGGGGGGCACCCTCGACCACGATGCGCGCGGCGCCTGCCGGGCGAACCAGCCGAACAACACCATCGAAAACGTGTTCTGGAACTCGCCGACCCCACCGTCCGGAAACTACCAGATCCAGGCGCACTACTGGGGCGACTGCGGTTCCGGCGCGGGTCCCACCAATGCCACGCTCTCGATCGCGATCGGGGGCCAGCTCCAGGGCAGCTACCAGCTGATGCTTCGTCCCCAGGAGCGGCAGAACATTGCGAGCTTCGTCGTTCCGTAGGCTTCGATCACCGCGGTGACGAATCGGCACCTCGGCCTCGCTGGGGTGCCGATGTTCATTTAAGGCCTCGTTTCGAGGCGCGAGGCCGCCGAAGTTTTCGACCCGGCGAGCGATGGTTCTTTCACGCTAAGCTCGGATCGTGGGCGCACCACCGAACACGGCGGCGGGGGAGCGGGGGCCGGCGGAGGTATGTTTCGTTTCGACGGTGGCCCTTTTGCTGTTCACGGGCATTGCGGCGTTTCGTGGTGGTTCCCCGAATGAGGTGCTTCTCCCGTTGGCCGCCTCGTTCATTCCGTACGCTGGGCTCTTTCGTTATCCGCTAGCGGTCTCTCACTCGCGTCTCTTCTGGCTGGTGGCGGGTGGAATCGTGATCGCGTCCGTGCCGATGGTCGCGTCGCCCCCGGTGTTTTCCGACGATCTCTACCGCTATCTGTGGGACGGCGAGATTGTTCGCCAAGGCATCAACCCGTATCGCTACGCCCCCGACGATCCGGCGCTCGCAGAGTTTCGCGATCCGCTTTGGCGGAAGATCAACAACTCGGATATCCCCACCATCTATCCGCCGGTGGCCCAGCTGGTGTTCGCGGTGGCCGGGGTGTTCGGAAAGAGTGCGGCGGTGCTCAAGGCGATTTGCGTAGCGGCGCACATCGCGACGACGTGGCTGGTGGGGAGGCTCACGTGGCGACGCGAAGCGGTCGCGGTCTACGGCTTGAATCCGCTCGTGGTGAGCGAGGTCGCGCTCGGCGGGCACGTCGATATCATTGCCGGTTTGTTCCTCGTTGGAGCTTTGGCCACCATGGCTCGAGCACTCCCCACCGCGGTCCTGCTTGGGGTGCTCTCGGTGGGAACGAAACTTGTCGGCTTGGCGCTGGTTCCGTTTCTCGCTCGGGCTCGGCGTGCTCGCCTGTTCATCGTCCTCGGGGTTGCGCTGGTGCTGCTTCCGATGCTTCTCGCGGGGGGAGCTGGTGCGGGAAGCGGAGCCAGTCAGTTCGCTCGGCGCTGGAGCGGGAACGAGTCGGCCTTTGCGATGGTGGAGATCAACGCAGGCACGATGCTCCGGTTGATCGGATGGTGGACCGGGTCTCCAAAGGGCGAGCTTCGAGTCCCGGGCGCCCGACCGCTCCTCGTTCGGATCGCGGACACTCCATTCGATCCCTGGGCCGCCAATGCGGTGGAAAAGAAACCTATCGCCGACCGGGCAAAGTTCGACATCGACCATCTGAGCGGCCTCCTGGCGCGGGTCGTCGTGGCGAGTGCTTGGTTGTTGCTGGCGACTTTCATGTTTTCCTCGCGGTTTCCTCCGCTCATCGGGCTTCGATGGCTTCTCCTCGCCGCGCTGCTTCTCTCCCCGCAAGTGCACGTCTGGTATCTCCTTTGGCTCTTGCCGCTCGAAGCCGCGACAGGGCGGCGTGCCGTCTTCTTTTGGAGCATCGGCATTCTCCTCGCGTATCTCCCCGTTTCGGGATGGATCGCGGAGCGAGTATGGGACGAGCCGGCGTTTGTTCGGCCCGTGCAGTACGGCCTTCTCGCGCTTGGGTTGGGATTGGACGCGGTCGGGGATCGTGAGGAATCTTACACCCAAGGTTCGGTGGGCCTTCCGGGTCCGGTCATGGGTCCCGGAGGAAGATCCCGGTCGGCTGGCGCGTAAGGGAAGCCTGAAGTATCCCGTGCCGCGCCGAGCCCCCGAATCGTTTCGGAATCGGAGCCGTCAAGCCACTCGAAGCCCGCCGTCTGGACCCCACGATGCAGTTAGATCCCAGTTTGACCGAGACCGAAACCCCAGCTACCCCTTCTGCCGCTCCGCGAGTCAATATGAGCAACTCCATTCCGGCTGAACTCCAGGAACGCTTCAACGCGATCGAGCCCTTCGCCCAAGGTTCCACGGGGACGCTCTACATGGCTCGGGAGGCACAGTCGGAACGCCAGGGAATTCTTAAGCTTCTCCACAACCGGGTTGGCGCGAGCGACGCCGAGCGTCAGCGGCTCAAGCGCGAACTCGCGAAGCAGGCGACCGCGGCGAATCCTCATCTCGCGCTTCCCATCGTTACCGGCGAGGCCGACCGAGTGATCTGGCTGTTTCGCGAGTGGATCGACGGCGCGAGCCTCCGGTCACGCATCGACGATGGCGGCGCGTTGGCGGTGCCTGAAGCGCTAGCGATCGGCTCGCAGCTGGCCGGCGCGCTGGATGAGCTTCACCGCGCGGGGCTGCTTCATCGGGATCTGAAGCCGGGGCACGTGATGCTTCAGCCTCAGCCGTCCGGGCTTCCGCACGTCACGGTGATCGACGCGGGCATCGCCGCCCGAGTGGAGACGGGCGAGGTGTTCGACGTCGTCGGGACCCCGGCATATGTGTCGCCCGAGCAGGCCACCGGGAAGCTCATCAGCTTCCGGAGCGACCTGTACGCGCTCGGATGCGTGATCTACGAGATGCTCACGGGAAAGCCCCTGTTCTCCGGGGATGTCGCTTCGGTTCTCAAGGCGCACGCGGAAGAACAGCCGCCTTCGCTGCCCTCCGCGCTGCCCGAGCCGGTGCAGACGCTTCTTGGCTCGCTCCTTCACAAGGAGCCCCGAGAGCGTCCGTTCTCCGCGCAGCAGGTGCGTCGCATGTTGGATCCGTTTGTTCCTGGCGGGAGTCCGGCGAACGAGATCCCGAAGGGAACCCTACTCGGGATGCCGGCGGTGAAACCGCCGTCTCCGCCGGAGCCGAGTGCTCCGCCGCCGCCGCCGGACCTTAGCGCCACGCCGAAGAAGGGCGACGGAACGCAGGAGCTCGACGCGCTCGACCTCGAGATCGTCGACGCGCCCAAGAAGTCGGTGCCACCGCCGACTCCGCAGGTGTCGAAGCCACCCTCCGCACCACCGCCGGCTCCGGCTGCACCGGTGAATCTCTCCCAGACCCTCGCCGGAAACGCGCCGCCGCCGGCGCCAGGCGTTCCAAGCGTTGGCATAGAGGTCCCGGTCGAGGACGAGCTGGACTACGACGACCTGGCCGAGACCCAGGCGATGGACCGAGAAGCCGCCGCTGCCAAGCTCGCATACGCTAGCGGGGCGGAAGCTGCCCCCGGTTCGCAGCCCGAGGTCGCTGCAAATCAGCTCGATCCGAATCAGGCTGCTCCGAATCAGGCCGCTCCTGGACTGTTCGGTCCGCCGTCCGAGCCGGCGTTTGGCCAAAACACGGGCTTCGGTCAGGCCGAGGCAGGCGCATCCGCCGAGTCCGGCTCGATGGGCAATCCGGCTCCGATGGGTGATCCGGCTTCGCTAGGTGGAGCGGCGATGGGTGCAGCGGGGATGGGTGCAGCGGGGATGGGTGCAGCGCCGATGAGCAGTGCCCCCGCCGTCGCGCCCGCGCAGAGCATTGCCCCTGCGGCGTACGAGTCGGGTCCAGTCGAAGCGGCCGAACCGAAGAAGAAGAGCGTGCTTCCGATGATTCTGCTCATCGGGCTTTTGGCCTTCTGCTTGGGAACGTCTCTCGCTGGCGCCGCCGCGTACTACTTCTTGAACGCGGGCGAACAGTTGGCCCTCGACCTCGGTGACAGCCCATTGGTGACGGCTCCGTCGGCAACCGAGCCGTCTCCTCAGCCAGCGCTGCCTGAGCCGGCACCGTCTTCGCCCACGGAAGCCGCGGCGGTGAACCAGGGCGAGCCTTCCGAAGCCACTCCGGCTCCGACCGAGGCGGCGCCCACAGAAGCCGCGCCCGAAGAGGCCGCAACCGAAGAGGCCGCAACCGAAGAGGCCGCGGCGGATACCGCGCGGTCGGACCGTGAGGAAGCCCGAGCGGACCGGGAGCAGGAGCGCGAAGAGCGTCGAGCCGAGCGAGAGCGGGAGCGAGAGGAACGTCGAACCGAACAGGCCGCGGCGATGGAGGAGGCACCGGCGGAGCCGACGGGTTCTCCCTTCGAGGTGCTCCGAACTCAGGCCCGGGAACACTTCCGAGCTCGCCGCTACGCGCAGGCAGCCGCTGCCTATGAACGCGCGGCCGCGATGAACCCGGGCCACGCGGGCTCCTTCGCTGGCCTCGGCGCCTCGCGACGGGCGCTCGGCGATACCCGCGGCGCGATCGCGGCGTATCAGCGTGCGGTGACCCTTCAGCCCAATAACTCAGGCTTCCACGCGGCGCTCGCCGCGTCATACGAAGCTGCCGGCAACCGGGCGCAGGCGATTCGTTCTTACCAGCGCGCACTTCAGCTCGATCCAAACAACCGAGCGGCCCTTCGCGCTCGCGAGCGATACACCGGTCGCTGAGCTCTCCGGAATCACTGGAGCACCCAGTGCTATTCTTCTTCGACGGATTTGCGGGGGCGTCGTGGGTCTCCCTCGAAGCCGCGAGGACTGTCTCTTCGATCGTCCCGGCGTGATTCGTCTCTTCGATCGCTCCGCGGGCCGTCTCTTCGGTCGTTCCGCGGGCCGTCTCTTCGGTCGTTCCGCGGGCCGTCGCGCCGCGGTCGGTCTCTGCGATCGTCCCACCGTGGCCCGTCTCTTCGATCATCTCGTCTCGGTCCGTCGCGCCGGTCATCTCGCCGGCCCTCCGGATGCGCGGACCCCGGTGAATCTTGACCCAAGCGACGAGCAACGTCTCGCATGAGGTCGATCGCTGCGACCGCAGGTACATCGATCGTGAACCGACTGTTCTTGACCTGCACGCGACCCTCTGTTCCTGCTTCCACGAGCGCGGCTTCGGCTCGAAGCCAAAGCGCGATCTCCTCTTCGCTGAGTCGGTCCGGAAGACCGAGGGCCTCGCGGCCGACATTGGCAAGCTCCAGTCCTTCGTCCATCGTCAGCCCAAGGAACTGCTCGACGACCGTTCGAAAGTTCGAGATCGACCGTGCGCGCCACGGTTCCAGAAGCCGGGCCTCTGCGAGGGCCTTGCCAAGCTTCTCGCGAATGGCAGGGTCGCTGCGATCCTCCTTCGCAAGCTTGCTGAGCGCTTCCAGCCGCCGGTCCCAAATCCGCCGACCATCCGGATTCGCCACATACGGGATCTTCCGGCCCGGCCGATCTTCCAGTTCTATCCGTGGTTTACGGGATCTCCGGCCCTTTTCCCCGCGGGCGAGAGCCTCGAATTCCGGGTCCAACGTGGCTCCGGGCTTTCGGCCTCGGACCACGGAACTCGGGGGCGGCGGCTTCGGGCCTCGACGCTTGTCATTCATAGGTTATTCGACTTGCGGGGCGGAAAGAGATCCGTACACTTCCCGGCCCTGAGCGCTACATAGCGCCAGACCTCTCGAAATAAAAGCGAAGCCTGGAAATAGACCCATGTATGCAGTGATCAAAACCGGCGGCAAACAATACCGCGTCAACGAAGGCGACAAGCTTCGCATCGAGAAGCTCGGTGGGGAGGTCGGGAGCCCGGTAGAGTTCGACGAGGTCCTCATGCTCGGCGGCGACAAGGTCGCGATCGGCAAGCCCACCGTCGCGGGCGCGAAGGTGACTGCAAAGATCCTCGCCCAGGACAAGGGCAAGAAGATCATCGTGTTTAAGATGAAGCGCCGGAAGAACTACCGGCGGAAGTATGGCCATCGGCAGCCCTACACCGAGGTCGAAATCACCGGGATCTCCGCGTAAAGGCTAAGGCGAACGATGGCACATAAAAAAGGACAGGGCGCTACCCGCAATGGCCGTGACTCGAATGCACAGTATCGCGGCGTCAAGGTCTTTGCCGGCCAGACGGTGACCGCCGGCTCGATCCTCGTGCGGCAGGTCGGTTCCACGTTTCATGCGGGACCCAACGTGGGCACGGGCAAAGACTACACTCTCTGGGCGCGCGTGGACGGCATCGTCAAGTTCGAGCGACACGGACGAAACAAGAAGCGCATCGCGGTCTACCAGCCGGACGACCAGCGCCTCGCCAACTAAACGACCGCGCCTCTCGTGGTCTTCGTGCCTTGGCTGCGGCGGAACATCTCTGCCGCGGAACCTGCGTTACCGACCGGAAACTACAACGAAAGCCGAAGCATTCCCGAGTGTGCCGGGGTAGACTGCGCGTCGAAAACGCGGCGCGCGAGCGTGGCTCGCGGAACCGGAGGGGGACCCACGGCGGCGTTTCACGCCGGAATGCGGGAGGACGAAGTCCTCCATGAGGAGCGAGAGGGCTCCTCTGGCGCGCGGCGTGACGTCGGACACACGCTGAGGCCGAGGCGCTAGTGGACGGCGGTGAAGCTCCACGGACGTCGGTCCAGCTTCCGCTCCCGCTGCCGGAGCTGTCGTTTCCAGCCAACGAGTCGATCCTTCCACCACCGCCGCGGAGGATCTATTGCAATCGAAGCCTTCGCCTCGATCGCATCTCCTGGATCGGCTTCGACATGGACTACACCCTTGCGATCTATCGCCAGAGGGAGATGGACCGGATAAGCATCGAAGCGACGGTCCATCGATTGGTGGCCCGAGGGTATCCGGAAGCGCTCCGGGAGATGCAGTACGCGCTCGACTTTCCCATTCGCGGCCTACTGATCGACAAGAAGCTCGGCAATGTCCTTAAGATGGACCGCTACAAGTACGTCAAGCGGGCCTATCACGGCATGCGGGAACTGACCCGCGAAGAGCGTCGCCAGCACTACCACACCCGACGGCTTCGGCCGGGAAGCAAGCGCTATCACTGGGTCGACACCCTCTACGCGCTGAGCGAGGTCACGATCTACGCGGCCGCCGTACAGGAGCTCGAGCGGGAGGGTCAGTCGGTCGACTATCATCGGTTGTTCGACGACGTTCGGGAGTGCATCGACGAGGCACATCGCGACGGGAGCGTCCCCAACGCCATTGCCGACGACCCGGATCGGTTCGTGGTCCGGGATGAAAACCTTGGGCCGACATTTCACAAGCTCCGGAGCGCGGGCAAGCGTCTCTTCCTCCTGACGAACTCACAGCCTGACTACACCGAACGGATGATGTCCTATCTGCTCGATGGGCAGCTTCCCGATTATCCCTCATGGCGGCACTACTTCGACCTTGTGGTCACCGCATCGAAGAAACCGCACTTCTTTACGGGCGATGCGCCCTTTCAGCGCGTCACCAAAGAGGGCCTCGAGCCGGCGAAGCAGCTCGAGCGGGGCGAGGTCTACGCCGGGGGCAATCTCGCGAGCCTGGAGCGGCAGCTCGCGATCACCGGGGATCAAATCCTCTATGTCGGCGACCACATCTTTGGAGATGTGCTTCGGGCCAAAAAAGAGTCCGGCTGGCGGACGGCCATGATCATCCAAGAGATGGAAGAAGAGCTCGAGATCTTTCGCGGCTGCACCGAAGTCCTCCAACACTCTGACATGCTGATGGAGCTTCGAGATGCGATGCATCACGAGCTCCGTGGTCGCCAAGCGCGGCTCAAAGTGATCCAGCAGGTGCTTGATGCACCCGACGGGAAAGCCGATCCGCGGGCGACCGAGCTGGAAGTCGCACGACTTCGACACCGCCGCGCCATCGATAAGCTGCGCGCGCGAATCAAGGCCGCCGAAGACGACGTTGCGAAGCTCGAGGAAGAGATCGACGGCGCGTTTCACCCATTTTGGGGGTCACTCTTCAAGGCCGGCGCAGAGGTCTCGAGTTTTGGCGACCAGGTCGAAGAGTATGCCTGCATCTACACCGACCGCGTCTCGAATCTCTTGCGGTACTCCCCGATGCACTACTTCCGGAGTCCCCGCGACCGGATGCCCCACGAACGCTAGCGGACGGAACGTCAAACGCCCAGGAAGCCCTGGGCGTCATCAAGTGGAGCTGAGGGGGATCGAACCCCTGACCTCGTGACTGCCAGTCACGCGCTCTCCCAGCTGAGCTACAGCCCCTGGTTGGGAGACGGGGAGGTAGCACCCGCTCCAAACACTGTCAACGTGGTTGGCCTCCGGAGGTCAGCTCGGTCTCTATTCCGCCACAATTTCGCCTTGCCCCGTCCCCTCCAGTTTCACATCCGGATGCCAAGGTCTGACGGGTGAGCACTTCTCCTGAAGGCGGGAGCGGCTGGGTGTTTCTTGTCGCCTTCGCGCTGTTGTGTGGGGTCCTTTACGTGGGTGCGTACGGGATGCTGCGAACCACCCACCTCCTCGTTCACCATCAGTTCGGATGGGACCATCGGGTGATGGCCGAGGAAGACCACCGCTGGGTTGAAACCGCCTTTTTGCCTTTGGTCCTTCTCGAAGAGGAGTGGCACTACTTCTTCTGACGGCCTCGCTCCTTGAGGAGAAAGCTCGGTTTGCTAAGTTGGCGACCGTGAGTGGCGGATAAGTTGACCGATTCGGGGCCTCCCGACACCGTCGGGTGGTGAGGCGATGGCTTCTTCTTGGGTGGATTGCGCTTGCCGGTGGCTGCGACGCGGCGAACGAGGCCGGACTGCTCCAGGTCGAGGAGATCTCACCGGTGAACGTGGATCCCGAGACGGTGCTTCATATTCGAGGCGCGGGCTTTCCAAGTGGGAAGCCAGGACTCGCGATCTTTCGCGGTTCGTTTCGACAGCCGGGTCGCCGCGTCGAGCCGGTGGAGGCCGAGGTGGAGGGAGTGGCGCTCTCTCAAGAGCACTTCCGCATCACGGGTACCGACGCGTTGGTCGACGGCCTCGGTGGTCGAGGGACGTTCCACGGTTCGGTGCAGCTGGAGTTTGACGGGCATTCCGCGGATACGCGGGTGGTGGGGAGACTGACCGATGTCGAGGTCGACTTCGCGCCCTCGGCGGTGGGAACGATCCGGCACGACGACTTGGAGCGACGTCGAGAGGCTGCGGCTCTGGTCGAGTACCTTGGAGTGGTCCTCGTGGGCGACGACGAAGCGACCGGGCTGTTGGTCGATGGCGTGGTTCGCGGAGGCCCCGCCGAGCGCGCGGGCATGGAGAAAGGTGACCGAATCGTTGCGATCGACCGGACGCGAGTACGGGAGCCAACCGACCTTCTTCCGGTTCCGGGAATGGAGTCCGCGATCATCGAGGTGGTCCGCGCGCGCCACTCCGCCCCGGTGCGACTCTTCGTGAGCCTCGAGGGATTGGGGCGGGCCGCGACCACCGATGGCTGGCGTGTGGGGGCGGTGCTGTTTGGCGTTCTTGTGTTCGTTCTTCTCTTTTGCGCCCCCACTGCCCGGATCGTGGAGGTCCTGGTTCGTGCGGTGCGCTCGCCTCGGGTCCGTCGCTCTGATTCCGGGGTCGCGTGGTTCTTGACGGGTGGGGCAGTCGCGAGGGGAGCCGAGGTGACTCCCCCCCGATCGATCCGTCGGTTCATCGATGGTGCCAAGCGCGCGAGTTGGCTCGGCGTGGCGGGCCTCTCGGTCAGCGTGGCGCTCGGGGTGTTGCCCTTCACCGCACACCTGTTTCCCGGTGGGTTTAACGTGGGGTTCCTCGTTCTGCTGTTCCTCGGTGCGCGGCTGTTTGCGGTCTGGTCGTCCCCCGAGGGGGGGCGAGTTCGAACGCTCGTTCGCGGTCTGGTGGTGGTGGCGCGGGACGCGCTCGTGGTTGGGGCTCCGGTCGGTGCCGCGGCACTCGCCAGCGGTTCGGTCCGACTGACCGGTCTCGTCGAATCCCAAGGGGGCCTCGTTTGGGAGTTCGCGGGCTTTGAGCAGCCCATTCTTTTTCTCTCCATTCCTGGGTTCTTCGTCGCGGCCTTTGCCTCCTGGCGGGTGCCGAGGGGGGCGCCGAGCGCGGCGCAGGTTGCCGAACGAATCGCGCTGCTCGTGCTCGCGGGGATCGCCACCGCTGGGTTCTTCGGGGGATGGCTCATTCCCTTTGGCGTCGAGCATCCGCTTCAAGGGTCGCCGGCTTGGCGGCTCGCGGCTTCGGTGACCTTCATCGCAAAGGCGTGGTTCGTCCTGTGGCTCGGGCTTCGGCTTCGGAGCCTTGGGGCGATTCCGATCTATCGTTGGGCGGTACCGATCGCGATCCTGGGCTTGGGGTTGGCCGCCGCGACGCTGGTGTGGCCTCCGCCTCTCGCGGTGGCGCGGATCTCCGGGCCGGTTCTCGCAGGCTGCACCGCGGCCATCTTTGGCTATGTGGTCTACCGATCGATTCCCGATCTCCGGTTGGGTGTGGCGCAATGGCGGGCACTTGTCCGCCCATCGGCCCCGGAGGGTTCACCCGCCGAGCCAGAGGAGCCCGTGGACACCGCGGCGTTGAGCGCAAGTTAGCAGTGGATCCCTCTCTATCCGTGGCTGCGTGCTGGTCGCTGGCCACGCCCCGTGGGTCCAGCCGCTATCGGTCCCGTCGTCGTCGTCGAGCCCATTCTCGCATTCCTCCGTCGGTGAGGTAGTCGAGCTCCGACGAGAGCATCCGCAATCGCATTTCGGTTTCTAAGCCTCCTTCACCTGCCAGATCGCGCGCGAGCATGAGGCGCCAGCGTTCGTAGTACAGCTCGATCACCTCGCGCGCCCGGTGGTGGCGTGCGTTGTCGATCGCGCGACGCTCTCGGAGTAACGGGACCTCCTCTCTTGAATAGAGCAGACGCGCGAGGTCGAAGGTAAGGGAACCCTCGAACGCGAGGTTGTCATCGGTCGATAGATTCGTTCGATCGCTGTCGCCAGAGAAACTGGCGGTGGCGTCTTGACCAAGCCCGCGCCGAACCGAGGCACGAACGCTCGGGATCAATCCGGAGGCTCGGGTGCGGCTCATCGCGCCATCGACATCCGCGGAGTCCTGGAGGAGGCGGCCCCCCACCGCCCGCTCCAGGAGCCACGGGAGGGGCGGACCCTCGCGCGCAAGGCGTGCCAGCGCCGCATCGAGCGCTCTCGGCTCGATGCGTCTACCCTGTTCGCCGTACGGCTGGGCGGATGCTGTGGACAGGGGCCACCCCACCGTGCAGGCGATCTCAAGCAGGCCTTGCATCAATAAAAATCCTGTGTGGGAAAGAACGCGTTTCCGGAATCCCCGAGAACGCACCCGCG